>DASVSW010000226.1:0-5654 GCA_036387895.1 Sphingomonas sp. | reverse complement strand
CACGCTCACCTTCGTCGCCGCCGCCGCCCGGCGCGGCGAGCGGTCGGCGCTGTTCGTCTTCGACGAGGAGCTGGGGCTCCTGTTCCGCCGCGCGCTGGGCCTGGGCATCGACCTCCAGGGGATGGTCGACCGCGGCGAGCTGTTCGTCGAGCAGGTCGACGCCGCCGAGCTCAGCCCCGGCGAGTTCGCCCATATGGTCCGCGACGTGGTGGAGCGGAACGGCGTCGGCACCGTCGTCGTCGACAGCCTGAACGGCTATCAGCAGGCGATGCCGGAGGAGAAGGCGCTCGTCCTCCACATGCACGAGCTGCTGCAATATCTGAACCGCCGCGGCGCCGCGACCTTCCTCACCGTCGCCCAGCACGGTCTGGTCGGCGACATGAAGAGCCCCGTGGACGTCACCTACCTCGCCGACACCGTGGTGCTGCTCCGCTATTTCGAGGCGCTGGGCCGCGTCCGCCGCGCCATCTCCGTCGTCAAGAAGCGGACGGGCGCGCACGAGGACACGATCCGCGAATACCGCATCGGCGCGGACGGCATCGAACTGGGCGAGCCGCTGGACGACTTCCAGGGCGTGCTCAGGGGCGTTCCCACCTATGTGGGCGGCGGCCGGAACCCGCTTCTGGACGGACAGCTTGCCGGAGACGACTGACCTCTCCGAAGAGGCGCTGATCCTCGCCCCGCTCGGCCGCGACGCCTCGGTCGCCGCGCGCATGCTCGCCGAGGCCGGGA
The DNA here is from genome assembly GCA_036387895.1 of Sphingomonas sp. GTDB lineage: Bacteria > Pseudomonadota > Alphaproteobacteria > Sphingomonadales > Sphingomonadaceae > Sphingomonas. Next base: position 4,922 of record DASVSW010000226.1, on the reverse strand, counting down.
TCGCGTCGCGCATCTGCGCCGACGTCGTAGCGCTCGCCCGCGAGCTGGCCGGGGGCGCGGGGCTGGCGATGGTGACGGAGGAGGCGCTGGCGAGCGCCGACCTGCGCCCGGTGACCGACTGGCTGGCGGGGCAGCCCGAATGGTCCGACCTCCCCTTCGTCCTCCTCACCCATCGCGGCGGCGGCCTCGAGCGCAACCCCCGCGCCCAGCGCGCGCTGGCGCTGCTCGGCAACGTCACCTTCGTCGAGCGGCCCTTCCACCCCACCACGCTCGTCAGCCTGGCGCGGTCGGCGCTGCGCGCGCGGCGCCGTCAATACGAGGCGCGGACCCGGCTCGATCTGCTTCAGGAAAGCGAGCGCCAGTTCCGCGACCTCGCCGACTCGATCCCGACGCTCTGCTGGTCCGCCGGCCCCGACGGCTCCGTCACCTGGTACAACCAGCGCTGGTACGACTACACCGGCGCCGATCCCGCCGGGATGGCGGGATGGGGCTGGGGCGCCGTCCACGATCCGCAGGTCCTGCCCGTCGTCGTCGAGCGCTGGAGCGAGGCGATCTCCACGGGCCTGCCGTTCGAGATGGTGTTCCCCTTGCGCGGCGCGGACGGGCGGTTCCGGCCTTTCCTGACCCGCAGCCAACCCGTCCGCGACGCGGCTGGCCGCGTCGTCCGCTGGTTCGGCACCAGCACCGACATCTCCGCGCAGCAGGAGGCGGAGGAGCGCCTGCGCGACCTCAACGACACGCTGGAGCGGCGCGTCGCCGAAGCGGCGGCCGATCTCGACCGCGTGTGGCGGAACGCGGGCGACATCTTCGTGGTGATCGACGGCGAGGGCGTGTTCCGGCGCGTCAACCCCGCGGCGACCGCGATCCTGGGTTGGCGCGAGGACGAGCTGCTCGGCCGCGGCGTCTTCGACTTCGTCCACCCGGACGACATCGCGCTCACCCGGGCCGCGCTGGAGCATGCGCGGGTCGACGTGCTGCCGACCGTCGAGAACCGCTATCGCGGCAAGGACGGCCGTTATCGTACCATCTCCTGGGTCGCGGCGCCCGAAGGCGAGCTGATCTACGCTTATGGACGCGACGTCACCGCCGAGCGCGAGCGGGAGGCCGAACTGGCGGCCGCCCAGGACGCGCTCCGCCAGGCGCAGAAGATGGAGGCGATCGGTCAGCTGACGGGCGGGGTCGCGCACGACTTCAACAACCTCCTGACCGTGATCCGCGGGTCGGTGGACCTGCTGCGCCGGCCCGGACTGTCCGACGAGAAGCGCCGGACCTATGTGGACGCGATCGGCTCGACCGCCGACCGCGCCGCCAAGCTGACCGCGCAGCTCCTCGCCTTCGCCCGGCGCCAGTCGCTCAACCCGGAACCGTTCGACGCGGGCGAGAGCCTGACGGAGGTGGCGGGCATCGTCCGGACGCTCATCGGCTCGCGCATCCGCCTCGATCTCGACTTCCCCGCCGACCCCGTCTGGATCCGCGCCGACCGCGGGCAGTTCGACACCGCGATCGTCAATTTAGCCATCAACAGCCGCGACGCGATGGACGGGGAAGGCGTCCTCTCCATCCGGCTGCAGCCCGTGTCCGGCATCCCGGCGCTCCGCGGGCACGCGCCCGTCGACGGCGACTTCGTCGCGATCGCGATCGCCGATACCGGGACCGGGATCGCGCCCGACGACGCGGAGCGCATCTTTGAGCCGTTCTTCACGACCAAGGAGGTGGGGGCGGGCACCGGGCTCGGCCTGTCGCAGGTGATCGGCTTCGCCAAGCAGTCGGGCGGCGACGTCCGCGTGACGAGCCCGCCCGGCGAGGGCGCGACCTTCACCCTCTACCTCCCCCGCGTCCGTCCCGACCGGAACGTCGCGTCCGACGTCGAAGCCTCGGGCCCGGCCGGCGACGGCGAGGGGCTGTGCGTCCTGGTCGTAGAGGACAACGAGCAGGTCGGCGTCTTCGCCACCGAGGCGTTGCGCGAGCTCGGCTACGACAGCGTCCTCGTGCCCGACGCCGCCCGCGCCTTGGCCGAGCTCGGCCGCGCCTCCGACCGTTTCCACATCGTCTTCTCGGACGTGGTCATGCCCGGCATGGGCGGCGTCGAGCTGGCGGGCGAGATCCGCCAGCGCCACCCCCACGTCCCCGTGGTGCTGACCAGCGGCTACAGCCATGTGCTGGCGCAGGAGGGGACGCACGGCTTCGAGCTGCTGCGCAAACCCTATTCGGTCGAGCAGCTGTCGCGCGTCCTTCAGCACGCCTCGTCGCACGCGGCGACGCCCCATCGGGCGGGCTGACCCCCATGGCCGGCTCGGGCCGCTGGCTATTCCGCCTCCGGCTTCCTATCTTGGCGCTTCGAGAGACCGCACGCGCTCCCGCTTGCCTCCCAGGGAGACGACCATGGACCTGAACTACCTCCTGCACCGCCATCAGGTGTCGCTGATGCGCGCCGACCGGGCCGCGTGCGACGCCTCGCGCGACGCTCATCATGATCTCGCGACCGGCTACGCTTCGCGCATCTCCGCGGTGCGCGGCGACTGGGGCGCCACCCGTCCCATGGTGCTCGCCCGTTGAGCGACGACGCGCCGCAGTCCGAGCCGGCCTCCAAGCCCGCGCGCAAGCCCTTCCGCCGCGCCTTCGCGCCGCGCCCGTCCGCCGAGCACATGGCGCGCCAGGCGAGCATCGCCGGCGAGGCCTGGGCCGCGCTCGGCGACCGCGAGGCGGTGATGGCCTTCCTCAATACGCACGACGACGAACTGGGCGGCCGCCCCTTGGATCTAGCGCTGGCGAGCGACGAGGGCCTGACCGCAGTCCGCGCCGCGATGGCGGCCCGCGCGCGGGGCTGACCGGCCCGCTTCCGCGCTCGGGACGGACGCGCCGAGCGCGACCACCGCGCGGGCGACGCGCCGATAGGTCCCGCAGATCATGAGGAGGTCGCGCGCCGACAACGGCAGCGCGTCCCCGACCGGCACGAACGCGTCATCCGTCCGTCCGACGTACCGCTCCCCGCTCCATGACAGCCCGCCGGATGTCGCGGCGAAGCCGCCCGGGCGCATGACCACGCCGCCGCAGTGATGAAGGCAGTCGCGCACCCGCCCGACCGCCATCAACAGCGTCCGATCCGCCGCTAGTTCCGCATCGAAGCCCACGTCGGCGCCGACCGCTGCGCTCAGCGCTCCGAGCTTGTTCGGCGCGTGCCGCCGATGCGGTCCCGCCGCCATCCCGACCCGCACCGACGCGGCGTCGATCAGCAGGTTGAGGAACCGGTCGAGCTCGCGCAGCGCGTTCCCCGTCAGCCGCACGCGCTGCGACGCCGGCGCCACGCCCGCCGACCACAAGGGCGCCACGTGCCGCGCCACATGGACCGTGCCGCGCAGCAGCGCGTCCCGCGCGCTCAGCGTTTCGGCCCGTATCGGCGCAACTCGCGACGCCACCACCACACGCGCATCCAGCGGACCACGAGCTTCACGGACGGGACGGCCGCTGAGGAGGGATCATGACGGCGGGCTCCGGCTGGCAAGCGGGAGCGCGGTCGGGTCCAGGACGCCGGTCTCTCAGCCGTCGGTGCTTGCGATGCGAAGCCGACGATGCGGCACCGCTAGCACGCCGCGCCGCCTGCGTCGCGGCGAAAATCCCGCCAACTGCTGGCGCGATCCGCCAGGACCCATCACCCACCTCGCGGCCAAGCCATTGGAATCCCGACACCGGCCCGACCTGGCACGCGCCCTGCAACGCTCAGCACAGCATTCTCGGAGCGACCTCATGACCACCGGCAACCTGTTCACCCGCGACGACACCTTCCTCGGCGTGTGCCAAGGCCTAGGCGACGACCTCGCCTTCAACCCGCTCTGGCTCCGTCTCGCTTTCGGCTTGATGCTGTTTTGGAACCCGATGGCGATGGCGGCCGCCTATGTCGGGCTGGGCGCGCTCGTCCTCCTCTCGCGCCTTGTCTTCCCCGCGCCGCGCGCTCCGGCCGTCGAGATCGCGCCCGCACGTCGGGAGATCGTCGAACAGGCGGAGCTCCCGCTCGCCGCCTAACCGTCCATCCGCATCAGCTGCGCCGGGAAGGGCGACGCCAGCTCTCCCAGCTCCCCGCGCAGCCATCGCGCTTCTCCCTCCCCGTCGCCGTCGGGATCGAGGATCACCGGCATCGCCTTGGGGTGGACGGGGGCGACCAGGCTGTTCGGCTCGCAGGTCAGGAACGCGAACACGGGGCCGGTCGCGGTCGATCGCCACACGCCCGCGAAGCTCGCGATCGGCCGCGACGGCAGGTCGAACCAGTGGAGCGGCAGCTTGCCATCGGGTCCACGCGTCTGGCTGTACTCCGAAAAGGCGGTGAACGGCACGAGGCACCGCCGCTCGGGCGTCGCCAGCGCTGTGCGCCAGAACCCGCTCTGGAGGTTGCGGACATTAGTGACGCGCTTCGTCACCGGCTTGCCCGACGCCCCGCGCGTCTGGAACGGGAAGCCCCAGGCCATGACGTCCAGCACCCGCCTTCCGCCTTCCTCGCGCACGACCATCGCCGGCTTGTCCGGGAACAGCTCGGGCGGCGGCTCGGTCAGATCCTTAGGGTAAGGCGGCTCGACGCCGTAGCGCCGCGCGACCTCGGCCTGCTTGGCCGTCATCCGATACCGGTTGCACATCCCGCCCGATTGGCGCGCGACCGTCCGCGGCGCAAGGCGGGCGGCTATCCCGCTATGGCCCAGCGGAACACGCCGCCCGCGGCCCACGCCCCGGCCCTGACCGCCGGCCCCTGCCCGGGCGGGAGCCTCAGTTCATGCATCCGCGCGGCCCATGGCCGCAAGAGATCGACGCCCGCGCGCAGGAGCAGCTGGTTCATCGGCGCGGTGAGCAGGCTGGGCGAAGGCTGCGCCAGCAGGAGCCGCGACACTTCGCGCGTCCGTGCATCGGCGTCGAGCTCGGGCCGAACGCGGGCGAAA
>DASVSW010000225.1:0-13282 GCA_036387895.1 Sphingomonas sp. | reverse complement strand
CCACGGTGTTGGCGGCCGATCCCCCCGATGCCTCGCGGCCCGGGCCCATCTTGGCGTAGAGCGCGTCCGCCTCGGCCGGCGAGAACATCAGCTGCATCGAGCCCTTGGTCATACCCTCCTGGGCGATGAAGGCGTCGTCGGATTGGGACAGGATGTCGACGATCGCGTTGCCGATCGCGACCACGTCGTATCTGGGCGTGTTGGGGGTCGGCTGGGTCAAAGGGGTGCTCCGTTCGGGGAAAGGCGGCGGGCTAGCGGGCGGGGCGGGCGGGCGCAACGCCGTTGACGACGCCCGCGCCCCCGCGCCATGCCGCCGTCCGATGAAGCGTCTGAGCCCCCTCGCCCTCCTGCTCGCACCGGCCTGCGTCGCGTCGCCACCCGTCGCGGTCGCCCCGCCGCCCGTCAGGCCCACCTTCGCGACGCAGGGGCTGGAGCGCGTCATGGGCCAGGACGCGACCGTGCTGGCGACTCTGTTCGGCCGACCCGACGCCGAGTTCCGCGAGGGCCCGGCGGTAAAGCTCCAGTACCGCGGCGACATCTGCGTGCTCGACGCGTACCTCTACCCCAAAGGCCGCGAGGCCGCGCGGGTGACGCATCTCGACGCGCGTCAGCCGGACGGAGCGCCCATCGACCGCGCCAGCTGCGTCGCCGCGCTGACGCGGCGGACGGCTACGAGGTAAGCCACTCCTCCCGCACGCCCTCGTCCTCCTCGCCCGCGGCGCGCCAGCGTTCCGCCTCGAGGCGCTCGGGGTCGAGCCGCCCCAGCGCCCAGACCGCCGCGCCCCGCACCACGGGCGCCGGGTCGTCGAGCAACGCGGCCACGCCGCCGGCCAGCGCCGGATCGCCGCTGTTGCCCGCCGCCACCGCCGCGTTCCGGACCATCCGGTCGCGCCCGATCCGCTTGATCGGCGACCCGGCGAAGACCTGGCGGAAGCCGGCGTCGTCGAGGTCGAGCAGGTCGCCCAAGGCCGGCGCGGTCAGCTCGGCGCGGGGCAGGAAGGCGCGGTTCGCGGCCGCGGCGTGCGCGAACTTGTTCCACGGGCACACCGCCAGGCAGTCGTCGCAGCCGTAGATGCGGTTGCCGATCGCCGCCCGGAACGCGCGCTGGATCGGCCCCTTGTGCTCGATGGTGAGGTAGGAGACGCATCGGCGCGCGTCGAGCTGGTAGGGCGCGGGGAACGCGTCGGTCGGGCACGCCCGCAGGCACGCGTCGCACGATCCGCAGCTGGAGCGCCGGGGCCGGTCCGGCTCGAGGTGGAGCGTGGTGTAGATCGCGCCCAGGAACAGCCAGGACCCGTGATCGCGGCTGATGAGGTTGGTGTGCTTGCCCTGCCAGCCCAGCCCCGCGGCCTCCGCCAGCGGCTTCTCCATCACCGGCGCGGTGTCGACGAAGACCTTGAGGTCGCAGCCGGCTTCTTGCGCGAGCCAACGCCCGAGCGCCTTCAACTGGCGCTTGACGACGTCGTGATAGTCCCCGCCTTGCGCGTAGACGGAGATCCGACCCCGATCGCCCTCCGCCGCCAGCGCCAGCGGATCGGCCCCGGGCGCGTAGCTCATCCCCAGCGACACGACCGACCGCACCTCGGGCCACAGCCCCGCCGGGCTCTCGCGATGATGCGCGCGCTCCTCCATCCAGATCATGTCGCCGTGCCGCCCGCAGGCCAGCCATTCGCGCAGGCGCGCCGCGGCGGCGGGGGCGGCGTCGGCGCGCGCGATCCCGCAAGCTGCGAAGCCCAGCCGCTCGGCTTCCGCCTTGATCCGCTCCTCCAAAGGCTTGTGTTCCGCCACGCCCGCCCGCTACCACCTTCCCGATACCGGGGGGCGATATAGTGCAGCGTGCCAGCAGTGCAGCCTGATCTCGCGATCACCGCCTCCGGGCTGGTCAAGCGCTTCGGCGGCCGACGCGTCGTCGACGGGGTCGACATCCAGGTGCCCACCGGATCGATCTACGGCGTGCTCGGCCCCAACGGCGCCGGCAAGACGACGACGCTCCGGATGCTGCTCGGCATCATCGAGCCCGACGGCGGCAGCCGGGCGCTGCTGGGCGGCGCGCATCCCCGCGACGCCAGCGACCGCGTCGGCTACCTCCCCGAGGAGCGCGGCCTTTATCCCGCGATGAAGGCCAAGGACGCGATCGCCTTCATGGGGGCGCTCCGCGGCCTCGACTGGCGCACGGGCCGGAACCGCGCGGTCGCGATGCTCGAGGAGGCCGGGCTGGGCCACGCCGCCGACGAGAAGATCCGCAAACTGTCGAAGGGCATGGCGCAGCTCGTCCAGCTGCTCGGCTCCGTCGTCCACCGGCCCGACCTCCTCGTGCTCGACGAGCCCTTCTCCGGGCTCGACCCCGTCAACCAGGAGAAGCTGGAGGCGCTGATCCTCGCCGAGCGCGACCGGGGAGCGACCGTGCTCTTCTCGACGCACATCATGGCGCACGCCGAGCGGCTGTGCGACCGGATCGCGATCATCGCGGGCGGGCGGCGGCGGTTCGAGGGGACGGTCGACGACGCGCGCGCGACGCTGCCGGCCCATGTCCGCTACACCCCGCGCGAGGACGGGCCGGGGATCGGCGCGATGCTCCCCGCCGGCGCGGAGCACGCACAAGGCGCGTGGCGCTTCACGCTGCCCGACCGGGGCATCGAGGAGACGCTGGGCCGTCTGATCGGCGCCGGGCACGGCATCGCCGATCTGCGCATCGAGCGGCCCGGGCTGCACGAGGCGTTCGTCCGCATCGTCGGCGAGACGGACGCCGCGGAGCGTGCGACGGCGCAGGAGGCGGCGCGATGAGCCTCCGCCGCACGATCCGCCAGACGCTGACCGTCGCGCGCCGCGATTTCACGGCCACCGTCTTCACGCCGATCTTTCTCCTCTTCCTGTTCGCCCCCGTCATCATGGGCGCCTTCGGCGCGGTCGGCGGCCTCGGCGCGGCGACGGTGGCGGAAAGCTCGGAGGACAAGGCGCGCGTCGTCGCCATCCTGCCGCGCGAGACGGCGGCGGTGATGGAGGCGGTCGATCTCCGGCTGCGCCCCGTGCTCCGCGGCGAAGGCGCGCCGCCCGCGCTCCTCACCGTGGCGCCCGAGCGCGACCCCGCGGCGCAAGCGCGCGCGGCGTTCGACCGCAAGGATTTCGACGCGGCGGCGGTGCTCTACGGCCCGCTCGACCGGCCCACGCTGCTCGCCCCGTCCTATGAACGGCGCGCGTCCGATTATCTGGAGCTCCTCGCGCGCGAGACGCTGGCCGACGAACGGCTGGGCGCGCGCGCGCCGACCGTGACCGTCGCCAAGGTCCCCTTCGCCAGGCGCAGCACCTCGCAGGGCGGGCGCAACCAGTCCGCCTTCCTCGCGGTGTTCGGCGTCTTCTTCCTCACGCTCTTCCTCGCAGGTCAGGTGGTGAGCTCGATGGCGGAGGAGCGGAACAACAAGGTGATCGAGGTGCTCGCCGCCGCCGTGCCGCTGGAATCGGTGTTCATGGGGAAGCTGCTCGGCATGTTCGGCGTCGCGATCCTGTTCGTCGGCTTCTGGGGCACGGTGCTGGGCCAGGCGAGCGCGCTCCTGCCGCCCAACATGGTCGCCGCGGCCGGCGACCTCGCCCCGGCGGTGGGCGGACCGGCCTTCGCGTTCCTGTTCTTCGTCTATTTCGCGATGGCGTACCTGCTGCTCGGCTCCGTGTTCCTCGGCATCGGCGCGCAGGCGTCGACCCCGCGCGAGATCCAGCTGCTGTCGCTGCCGATCACCATCGTCCAGGTGGGGATGTTCGCGCTAGCGGGCGCCGCGACCTCCAGGCCCGACAGCTGGGTCGCGCGCGTCGCGGAGGTGTTCCCCCTCTCCTCCCCCTTCGCGATGGCGGGGCGCGCCGCCAACTCGCCGGAGATCTGGCCGCACGTCGCCGCGCTCGCCTGGCAGGCTTTGTGGGTGGCGGTCTTCGTTTGGATCGGCGCGCGCCTGTTCCGCCGCGGCGTGCTCCAGTCGGGCAGCGCGCCCGGCTGGCTGTCGCGCTTGCGCCGACGCCGGTCGCAAACGCTATTGACAGAAGTGTAGATTAGCGGTTCCCTCCTCGCATAGGCGAGGGAGTGGGCCATGGCGACCGCGATCAAGGAACAGTTCGAAGCGACGGTGGACCCGTTGGACGTCAGCCGCGCGGAGCTCTACCGCGACGACGTCTGGCAAGAGCCGTTTCGCCGGCTCCGAGCCGAAGCGCCGGTGCGCTACACGCCCGATTCGAGCTTCGGCCCCTATTGGTCGGTGTCGACCTACAAGCCGATTGTCGAGATCGAGTCGCTGCCCGAGATCTTCTCGTCGGAGGCGGGCGGGATCACGCTGGCCGACTTCATGGAGGGCTCGGGCGATCCCCGGATGCCGATGTTCATCGCGCGCGACCGCCCCGTCCACACCGCGCAGCGCCGCACCGTCGCCCCCGCCTTCACCCCGTCCGAAATGGTCCGGATGACCGAGGACATCCGCCGCCGCACCGGCGAGGTGCTCGACTCGGTGCCGTTCGACAAGGAGTTCGACTGGGTCGACCAGGTGTCGATCGAGCTGACGACGCAGATGCTCGCCATCCTGTTCGACTTCCCCTGGGAGGACCGGCGCAAGCTGACCTTCTGGTCCGATTGGGCGGGCGACATCGAGCTGGTGAAGACCGAGGAGCTCCGGCTCCAGCGGCTCGGGCACATGTTCGAGTGCGGCGCCTACTTCAAGAACCTGTGGGACTCGAAGATCGGCAAGCCGCAGACGCCCGACCTGATCTCGATGATGATCCATTCGGACGCGATGGCGCAGATGGACCATATGGAGTTCATCGGGAACCTGATCCTGCTGATCGTCGGCGGCAACGACACGACGCGGAACTCGATGACGGCGCTGGCCTACGGCCTCGACCGTTTCCCGGCGGAGCGCGCGAAGCTGGAGGCGGACCCGTCGCTGATCCCGAACACGGTGCAGGAGGTCATCCGCTGGCAGACGCCGCTGGCGCACATGCGGCGGACCGCGACGCAGGATTACGAGATCGCGGGCCAGACGATCCGCCAGGGCGAGAAGCTGGCGCTCTGGTACCTGTCGGCGAACCGCGACGAGACGGTGTTCGGCCCGGACGCGGACGACATCAAGGTCGACCGGCCCAACGCGCGCCGGCACCTGGCGTTCGGCCACGGCATCCACCGTTGCGTCGGCGCCAGGCTCGCGGAACTGCAGATCGGCATCCTGCTCGAGGAGATGGCGAAGCGTCGCATGCGCGTGAACGTGCTGGCCGAGCCGACGCGCGTGGCGGCGTGCTTCGTGCACGGGTATCGCAAGATGGCGGTGGAAGTCAGCCGGTACTGAGCGCAGGGCGCACGCGCCGAGCGGAGCTCGAAGTGAGACGCCCAAGCTCGGCCGACCTTGGCGAAGCCGAGGATCGACGACGCGGCTTCGCCGCGGCGCTGTACCTTCTATCCCGTCATCCCAGCGAAAGCCGGGTTCGCGCGGTTCGGGCCGGGTGCGCTCCCGGCCAGCGACCCCAGCTTTCGCTGGGGTGACGGGAAGAAGTAAGGCTGGCGCCACCCTCCGGGCTTCCCATATCCCCGCCATGACCGACGACCCCCATCGACGCGGCGTGCTCGCCGGGTTCACCGCCGCCGTCTCCGCCGCGCTGTTCGGCTGCCGCGACGCCGACGCCAAGGCTCCGGCGGCCTTCCCGTTCAAGCTGTCCGACGCCGAGTGGAAGCGGAAGCTGTCGCCCGCCGCCTACGCGACGCTGCGCCACGAGGCGACCGAGCGGCCGGGGTCGAGCGCGCTGAACGGCGAGAAGCGCGCGGGCGCCTATCATTGCGCGGGGTGCGACCAGCGGCTGTTCACGAGCAAGACGAAGTTCGAGAGCGGCACCGGCTGGCCGAGCTTCTGGGCGCCGCTGCCCGGCGCGGTGGGGACCAAGACCGACCGCGCGATGTTCGTGGCGCGAACCGAGGTCCATTGCGCGCGCTGCGGCGGGCATTTGGGCCATGTCTTCGACGACGGCCCCCGGCCCACGGGCAAGCGCTACTGCATGAACGGCGTCGCGATGACGTTCAGGGCGGCCTAGCCGCGCGCCCTGGCCCGGAGGCTCAGCGCGACAGCGACCCCATCGGCTTCGGCCCGTCGGCGCTGGCGAAGGTCACGGGCGCGACGGCGTCCTTCTGCGCCAGCCGACCGTAGATGAAGCCCTTGGTCGGGTAGACCGAGGTGCCGAGCCCGCGGCCGTAGGTGACCTTGACCTGGCTCCAGTCGCCGGCGGGCGACACGTCGATCGCGCGCGCCGCCTGCTCCACGCCGCCGCGGCGCGTCCAATTGGCGTGGTCCAGGATCACCTCGCGGTCGGAGACCACCTTGGCGACGGTGGCGACATGGCCCAGACGCATGCGCGCGGTCCGCGCCATCGCCATCACGGCGCCCACGATCGGCTTCGCGCCGCGCTCGTAACGGCCCGCCGCCTGGTCCCACCAGGTGTGCGCGTTGCCGAAGATCTGCACGCCGGACACCAGCCGCGCATAGGGCGCGCACTGCCAGAACCGGGCCTGGGCGGGCGTCGCCGTCATCAGGACGCAAGAAGACACCAGCGCGAAACGCGCCGCTAAACGCTTGAAGTTCATGAGTTCGGCCCCCCGGCCTCGCTGTTCGATGAGTTTCAGCTAGGCGGGGTCGAAAAAAATGTGAAGGCGGGCGGGAACCGATCGGGACGAACTGTGTTTCAGGCCGGTCAGCCCGCGTCAGCTCGAGGGTTTTCCCCTCTTATCGGCCAGGATGCGGTCGACGGTGACGCTCGTCACCGCGTGATAGCCCGGCCGCGCCTTGGCGTAGATGCGGGTCGCGAGCGCCCTGCCCCATTCGCCCTGTCCCGCCAGCGTCTCGAAGAGCGGCGCCACGAACTTGCGCCGCCCCTGCGCGGTCAGGAACGCCTCCGCCGACGTTTCGGCGGGCGGATGGCGGTTGACCAGCGCCAGCTGCAGCCAAGCGAAGCGGATCTCCGAGTTGCCCGTGTCCGTCCAGCCGAACCGCTCGTCGAGCGCGCGCAGGCGCTCGGGGCGCAGCTTGCGCGGAAGCTGCGTGATGAAGCGGACATATTCCTGCGTCGTGAGATCTTGTCCGACCGCCGAGGCCGGCCCGCCCGCCGCGAACGCCTTGGCGGCGGCGTCGATCGCGGGGAAGGCGTCGGAGCGGACATGGACGGCGTTGGCGGGCAGCCCCGGGCGGTACACCCAGGCGTCGACGCCGATCGCCGCGGCCTCGGCGGGCGTCAGCAGGTTGGCGCGCAGGTCCTTCAGGAAGCCCGCGCTCGTCTGCGGCTGGAAGGCGAAACGGTCGAAATAGCCGCGCAGGTAGCGGTCGAACCGCTCGCGCCCGACCTTCGCCTCGATCGTGCGGAGGAAGGTCGCGCCCTTGTCGTACGCGATCTGGGTCATGCCGTCGTCGGGGTCGCGGTCGGCGCCTAGTTCCAGGCGCAGCTGCGTGTCGGCCGCCGTCGGCCCGCCCGCCTCCTTGATCGCGTTCCGCAGGTCGGTCCAGCTCAGGTCGGCCTCCATGGCCGCGCGGCGCGGGCCGAACATCCGCTCCATGATCCGGTTCTCGAAGTAGGAGGTGAAGCCCTCGTTGAGCCAGAAATCGTCCCAGGTCGCGTTGGTGACGAGGTTGCCCGACCAGCTGTGCGCGAGCTCGTGCGCGATCAGCGACACGAGGCTGCGGTCGCCGGCGATGGCGGTGGGCGTGACGAAGGTCAGCGTCGGGTTCTCCATGCCCCCGAACGGGAAGGAGGGCGGGAGCACGAGCAGGTCGTAGCGGCCCCAGCGGTACGGGCCGTACAGCCCTTCGGCGGCAGTCACGAACTTCTCGAGCTCGGCGAACTCGTCCACCGACCGGTCGAGCATAGCGGGCTCCGTCCACACGCCCGTGCGCGGGCCCGTCGCCTTGAAGGCGAGGTCGCCGACGGCGAGCGCGATGAGATAGGGCGCCACCGGCTTGTCCATACGGTAGCCGAAGGAGCGGCGGCCGCCCGTGCACGTCGTCTCGGCGTTACGCGCGGCGCTCATCACGGCGGTGAGCGCGCAAGGGACGTTCACCGTGGCCGACCAGGTCTGACGGATCCCCGGCGAGTCCTGCGTCGGGATCCAGCTGCGGTTGAGGATCGCCTGGCCCTGGCTGAACAGATAGGGCTGTTTCCTGCCCGCGGTCTGCTCGGGCGACAGCCATTGCAGCGCCTTGGCTTGCGGATCGGTCGCGTAGGCGATCCGCACGCGCTTCGCGCCGTTCAGCGTGACGGTGAGCGGGCTCCCATGCACGGCGTCGCGCGGGCCGACGGCGTAGGACAGCGGCTTGCCCGCCGCGTCGAAGACGTTGGCGATCCGGAGCCCGTTGCTGTCCAGCGTCAGCTCGTCGCCCGTCCCCGGGACGTCCAGCGTCGCCGTCCCGCGCAGCACCTTGGTGTCGAAGTCGGCGTACAGGTCGAGCGCGACGTGCGTCACCCGGGCCTCCAGCGGGCGAGCGTGGCTGTGCGCGTCCTGCGCGTCGGGGGTGGCGAGGACGGGCGCCACCTGCGCGGCGGCGGGGACGGCGGTGGCGACGAGCAGGGCGGGAAGGATGCGCATACGGCCGCTCCTATGCGCGACCGGCTGAACCCTCCGCAACATCCAGCGCGCCCAGCCTCGCCACCCGGGCCTCGTGTTCGGCGCGGCCGAAGGGGAAGCGGCGGAAGATCACGGCGGCGGTGAAGGCGAGCGTCAGATAGGTCGCGGAATAGATCAGCAGCAGTCGGTCCAGCGCCGCCTCGGGCACCTGCCCCGGCACGGCCTTGTCCGGGAAGCCCGCCGCCGCGAGGATCAGCGACGCGGCGAAGATGCCGACGCCGCTGGTGCATTTCTGGACGAAGAAGGATCCGGCGAAGAATATGCCCTCCGCGCGCTGACCGGTCTTCGCCTCCGCGTCCTCGACCACGTCGGCCATGGTGGAGGCCGCCAGGATGTAACCGGTTATGTTGAAAGCCGTGCCGACGATGATCAGCGTGATGACGAACGGTACCGCGATCGGCGTGGTCGGCGCGGGCGCCAGGCCCAGCAGCTTCAGCCAGTACGGAGCGCTCGCGATCACGGAGCCGATGGCGAACACGCGCGCCGCCAGGATCGGCTTGTTTCCGCGCCTGCCCAGACGCGGCGCCACCACGAAGGCGGTCACGGCCGACACGAAGAAGGCGAGCGTCAGCGCGACGAACGCGCCCGTCGAAAAGCCCCAGACGTAGCCGAACAGGTAGTTGCCCATCGCATAGGCGATCCCCTGGTTGGTGTAGACGAACAGTGACGCCAGCATCAGCACCGCGAAGCCGCGGTTCCTGACCGTGCGGCCCATCTCGCGAAAGCTGTCGCCGAGCGACCGGACTGCGAGCACGGGCTGCGGCAGACGCGGGATCTCGCGGTGGGTGCCGAGCGCGGAGACGAGGATCGCCCCGCCCATCGTCATCGCCCCCAGGATCGCGAACCCGCTATAGCCGTCGCGGTTGAGCAGGCCGTTGGCGTACTCGGGCGTCGGCCGGAGGAACCAGAGCCAGGCGGTGAGCCCGAGCGCGAGCCCGCCTCCCCAGCCCCACAGGTAGCGCCACGCCATGATGCGCGTGCGCTCGTCATAGTCGCTCGTCAGCTCGGGCGTCAGCGCGACCGACGGCACCTCGTAGCAGGAGACCGCCGTGCGCACGATCACCGCGCAGCCGAACAGCCAGAGGAGCACGATCCCCGTCGACGCGTCGACGGGCGGGTGCCAGAGCAGGACGTAGCCGATCATGATCGGCAGCGCCGATCCGTACATCCAGGGGTGCCGCCGCCCCCAGCGGCCGCGCGTCCGGTCGGAGAAGAAGCCCACCGCGGGATCGACCAGCGCGTCGAGCAGCAGCGCCGCCATGATCACCGCGCCCACCGTGGCGGCGGGCAGCCCGATCACCTGGTTGTAGAAGAGGAGCAGGAAATTGCCGAACCCGGTGTCCTTGACGCCGTACGCCACCGCGCCCGCGCCATAGGCGGCGATCACGCCGCGGCTCAAGCGGCGCTTAGGCGGAACCGGCGCCGCGGCTCCGGTCACCTGAGCGCGTCCAGCGCCGAGAAGGGCGTGGGCATGTCGGGGTCCCAGCTCTGGCGACCGCCCACCGTCATGCCGCCGTCGACCACCAGGTGCGCCCCCGTGATGAAGCCCGCGTCCTCGCTCAGCAGGAAGCACACGGCGGCCGCGACGTCCTCCGCGGTGCCGGGGCGCCGGATCGGCTGCGCGTCGGCGGCGGCGGCCAGGAGCAGCTGGTTGGCCGCTCCCCGGCTCGCTTCCGGTATCTCGAGGTGGCGGGTGAAGATGTTGGTGACGATGAAGCCGGGCACCACCGCGTTCACCCGGATGCGGTGCTTGGCGAGATCGGCAGCGGCGACCTTGGACAGGTGGAGCACGCCGGCCTTGGCGACCGAGTAGGTGGTGGGCGCGAAGCCCGCGCCTTGCGCCGAGATGGAGCAGGTGTTGACCACCGCGCCCCCGCCCCGCTTCGCCATCAGGGGTGCGGCGTAGCGAAGTCCCATCGCCGCCGACCGGAGCAGCAGCGTGTGCGTGCGGTCCCAGTCGTCGGGCTCGACCACGTCGATCGGCGCCGGCGTGCCGCCCGCGCCCGCGTTGTTGAACAGGAGGTCGAGCCCGCCCGCCGCGTCCGCCGTCTCCAGCAACGCGCGGATGCTCTCCGCGTCCGTCACGTCGCAGCGCCGCGCCGCGATCCGCCCGTCGCCTTCCGCCGCCACGGCCCCCGCGCCCGCCTCGTCCAGGTCGCCGATCAGGACCTCCGCGCCCTCGCGCGCCAGCCGGAGCGCGGTCGCCCGTCCGATCCCCGACGCGCCGCCCGTCACCACCGCGCGCTTGCCCTCGAACCGCATGCCCTGCTCCCGCTTTTGCAGGGCATAGTATGGGCGCGCGCGAAGCCGGTCCAGCGCGGATTAGAAGATGCGGTTTGGCGGGACTTGCCGTGCGCCCGTTTCCTGCTCTACCGCTGCCCCCGCCCATGCAGGGGTAGCTGGAGGAACGGACCGGTGGCGCTGGATCAGGAAACTTTCGACGCGCTCATCGGCCAGGTCCGCCGCTTCGTCGCCGAACGCCTCCGCCCGCTCGAGGCCGAGGTCGAGGCCGCCGACGCCATCCCCGACGACGTGGTCGACGAGATGCGCGGCATGGGCCTGTTCGGCCTGTCGATCGCGGAAGAGCATGGCGGCCTCGGGCTGACGATGTCGGAGGAGTGCCGCGTCGCGATCGAGCTCGGCCGCACCACGCCCGCCTTCCGGTCGACCTTCGGCACGAACGTCGGCATCGGCAGCCAGGGCCTCGTCATGGCGGGAACGCCCGAGCAGAAGGCAGAGTGGCTGCCGCGCATCGCGTCGGGCGAGATCATCACCAGCTTCGCGCTGACCGAGCCGGACGTCGGCTCCGACAGCGGCTCGGTGAAGACGCGCGCGGTGCGCGACGGCGACGTGTACCGGTTGAGCGGCACCAAGCGCTACATCACCAACGCCGACAAGGCCGACCTCTTCACCGTCATGGCGCGCACGGGCGAGGAGAAGGGCGCGCGCGGCGTGTCGGCCTTCCTCGTGCCGCGCGACCTGCCCGGCGTGACGCTGGGCGAGCCCGAGAAGAAGATGGGGCAGCGCGGGGCCAAGGTGTCCGACGTCTATTTCGAGGACGTGCCCGTCCCCGCCGGCAACCGACTGGGCGCCGAGGGCGAGGGTTTCAAGATCGCGATGCGCGTGCTCGACCGCGGGCGGCTCCACATCTCGGCGGTGTGCGTCGGCGTCGCTGAGCGGCTGATCGCCGATTGTGTGGCGTACGGTTCGGAGCGGCACCAGTTCGGCAACCCGATCGTCCACCACCAGCTCATCCAGGGCATGCTGGCCGATTCGAAGACCGAAGCGCTCGCGGCGCGCGCGCTGGTGCTGGAGACGGCGGCGCGCAAAGACGCGGGCGAGGACGTGGTGCTGGAGAGCGCGGCCGCGAAATACTACGCGTCGGAGATGGTCGGCCGCGTCGCCGACCGCGCGGTGCAGATCTACGGCGGCGCCGGGTACATCGCCGATTACGGCATCGAGCGGCTGTACCGCGACGTGCGCCTGTTCCGCATCTACGAGGGCACCAGCCAGATCCAGCAGGTCATCATCGCCCGCGAGACGCTGAAGCGGGGCGGGTGATATCCACCCCTCTCCCGCTTTCGCGGGAGAGGGAAAGCGGCGCAGCCGCAGGGTGAGGGCCTGTTCAGGTTACTGCCCTCACCCTGGCTCGCTGCGCGAGCCTGTCCCTCTCCCGCGAAAGCGGGAGAGGATGAGAGATAAGGAGAAGGAAGCCATGGACACCACCACCCTGTTTCGCCTCGACGGCCGCACAGCCCTCGTGACCGGCGGCAGCCGCGGCATCGGCAAGATGATCGCCCGCGGCTTCATCGCCCAGGGCGCCAAGGTCTACATCTCCAGCCGCAAGGCCGACGCCTGCTTCGCCGCGGCGGAGGAGCTGGGGCCGAACTGCGTCGCCCTGCCGCAGGACGTGAGCACCGTCGCCGGCTGCCAGGCGCTGCGCGACCAGTTCGCGCAAGCCGAGCAGCGGCTCGACATCCTCGTCAACAACGCGGGCGCCGCCTGGGGCGAGCCGTTCGAGGTGTTTCCCGAAAAGGGCTGGGACAAGGTCATGGACCTGAACGTCAAGTCGCCCTTCTTCCTGACCCAGGCGCTCCACCCGCAGCTCAAGGCCGCCGCGTCTCCTGAGCGTCCGGCCAAGGTGATCAACATCACCTCGATCGACGGCCAGCGGCTTAACCCGTGGGAGACCTACAGCTACCAGGCGTCGAAATCGGCGCTGATCTATCTCACCAAGCGGATGGCCGCGCGGCTGGTGCAGGACTCGATCAACGTCACCTCCATCGCCCCCGGCGCTTTCGCCTCCGAGATGAACCGCGCCGCGCGCGACCATGGCGACGCGGTGGCGCGGAGCATTCCGGCCAAGCGCATCGGCGTCGACGAGGACATGGCGGGCGCCGCGATCTACCTCGCGTCGCGCGCGGGCGATTATGTGGTGGGCGACACGATCACGGTCGACGGCGGCCTCGTCCATGCGGCGGTTGGGGTCAGCATCGACGGGTGAGCGCGGTCACGCCTCTGTAAGACGTGCGACGGGTACCCCCAGCGCGTCCGCAGCCGTCGCCATCGGACGATCATTGGTCCAGAGCACCGCACCCGAGAGCGATACAACCGCGAGATGAAGCGCGTCTGGTCCCTTGAGCGGGGCGATATCGC
>DASVSW010000224.1:0-2743 GCA_036387895.1 Sphingomonas sp. | reverse complement strand
CGATCGCCACCAGGCTCAGGACATGCGTCAGCGGCGGGGTCGCATCCGCGCCCAGCCAGACCCGCGCGAGCACCGGCCGCGCCTCGAAGCCTAGCGCCGCCAGCGCGTCGAGGAAGACGCGGTTGTGCTCGAAGCAATAGCCGCCCCGCTTCCCCGTCACCAGCTTGGCGAAGGCCGACGCCCCGTCGATCGCCGCGGGCCGGCCGGCGTACACGTCGAGATTCTCGAACGGGATCGCCATCCGGTGCGCGCGCTGGAGCGCCTGGAGGCCGTAGCCGTCGAGCGTCGGCCGCGCGGGCAGCCGCACGCGCGCGAGATAAGCGTCGAGATCGAACATCTCAGGCCGCGAACGCCTCCGGCTCCATCGCGTAGAGCTGCGCCGCCGGGGCGGTCGCGGCGGCGCGCAGTCCCAGCGCTTCCGGCACGACCTGGTCGAGGTAGAAGCCCGCCACCGTCCGCTTGGCGCGCCCGAACGCGTCGTCGGTAGCCGCGCGCGCCTGGCGCTCCATCAGCCAGCCGCACACCGCCGTCGAGAGCATCGTCAGGAACGGGTAGCTCGCCGCGAGCCGATCGTCGGCGTCGAGCGTCGCCAAGCGGCGGCCGACCGTGTCGCACGTCTCGACCAGCGCCTTCAGGTCCTCGGCCTCCACGTCGCGTCGCATGTCCTCGATGAGCCTGGCGAAGACGCCGCCATTGTCGAGGCCCAGCTTGCGCCCGACCAGGTCGGCGGCCTGGATGCCGTTGGTGCCTTCGTAGATCGGCGTGATCCGCGCGTCGCGGAAGAACTGGGCGGCGCCCGTCTCCTCGACATAGCCCATGCCGCCATGGACCTGGATCCCGAGCGACGAGACCTCGCAGCCGATATCGGTCGCGTGCGCCTTGGCGAGCGGGGTCAGCAGCTCTAGCCGCGCCTTCGCCTCCTTATCGCCGGCGTAGGCGCGGTCGACCATGCCCGCGGCGTAGTAGACGAGCGCGCGGGCGGCCTGGGTCTGGGCCTTCATGCGGAGCAGCATGCGCCGGACGTCGGGATGCTCGACGATGCGCACGACCGCGCCGTTCCTCACGCCCTGCACCCGGTCGAGCGCGTAATGGACCGCCTTCTGCGTCGCGGCCTCGGCGACCTGCACGCCCTGCAGCCCGACATTGAGGCGCGCGTTGTTCATCATGGTGAACATCGCGCGCATGCCGCCGCCCACCGGCCCGATCAGCTCGCCGACGCAGTCGCCCTTGTCGCCGAACGACAGGACGCAGGTGGGCGACGCGTGGAGCCCCATCTTGTGCTCGATGGAGACCACGCGGACGTCGTTGAACGCGCCGGGCTCGCCCTGCTCGTCGAGCCGGAACTTGGGCACGAGGAACAGCGAGATGCCGCGCGTCCCCTCCGGCGCGTCCGGCGTGCGGGCGAGGACGAGGTGGACGATGTTCTCCGCCAGGTCGTGGTCGCCGAACGAGATGTAGATCTTGGTCCCGGTGATCGACCAGGTCCCGTCGCCCCGCGGCTCCGCCTTGGCGCGCAGCGCGCCCACGTCCGAGCCCGCCTGCGGCTCCGTCAGGTTCATCGTCCCCGTCCACTCGCCGGTCGCGAGCTTCGGCAGGTAGAGCCGCTGCTGCTCAGGGGTGCCGTGATGCGCCAGTGCCTCGATCGCGCCCACCGTCAGCGTCGGGCAGAGCGCGAACGCCATGTTGGCCGTCCCCAGCGTCTCCAGCACCGCCGTCTGGATCGCGAAGGGCAGCCCTTGCCCGCCATGCTCTTCAGCCACGCCGATCGTGCCCCAGCCGCCCTCCACGTACGCGCGGTACGCCTGGGGGAAGCCGTCGGGCATGGTGACGCCGTCCTCCGACCATTTCGCGCCGACGACGTCGCCCACGCGTTTCAGCGGCGCCCACTCGCCTTCCGCGAACTGGCCCGCGCCCTCCAGCACCGCGTCGACCACGTCTTGCGCGTCGGTCAGCTCGGACAGGCCGACCACATGGTCGAGGACGAAGCGCTGCTCGGCGACGGCGGCGGTGAAGACCATCAGGGTTCCTCTGGCTTTAGGGGGTCGGCGCTCGATATAGCGCCGGGCCGTGACCGATCCAGTCCCACGCATCCTGGCGCTAGGCCCGGCCGCGCTCGCCGAGGCCGCGCGGCTCCTCGCGGCGGGACAGCCGGTCGCGGTGCCGACGGAGACGGTCTACGGCCTCGCCGCCGACGCGAGCGACGCCCAAGCGGTGGCGCGCATCTACGCCGCCAAGGGGCGCCCGTCGTTCAACCCGCTGATCGTCCACGTCCCCGACCAGGCGGCCGCCGAAGCGCTGGCCGAGTTCGACGACGACGCCCGCGCGCTGGCGGCGGCTTTCTGGCCGGGTCCGCTGACGCTGGTGCTGCCGCTTCGCGACGGGGCGCCCATCGCGTCGCTCGTGACCGCCGGCCTCCTCACCGTCGCGATCCGCGTACCCGCGCACCGCGCGATGCAGGCGCTGCTGCGCGAAACGGGCCGGCCGCTCGCCGCCCCCAGCGCGAACCGCTCGGGCCATATCAGCCCCACCCGCGCCGAGCATGTCGCGCTCAGCCTGGGCGCGGCCGTCCCGCTGATCCTCGACGACGGCCTGACGACAGCGGGTCTCGAGTCGACCATCGTCCACGGCCGCACGGTGCTGCGCCCCGGCCCGATCACCGCCGACGAGATCGCTTCGGCCCTGCCGGCGGCCCGCCCCGGCGAAGGCCAGGACCCAGGGCGACACGCGCGGCCCTCTCCCGACA
>DASVSW010000223.1:0-6262 GCA_036387895.1 Sphingomonas sp. | reverse complement strand
GCCATCACCTCCAGCTCGGGCATCAGGATCTCGCTCTGCACGTTCGCGCCCTTCAACGCGTGCGTCCAGGCGGCCCGGCGTTCGGGACGACAGGAGACGACGACGTTGTGAACGCTCTCCAGCGACTTGGCGAGGCGGTCGTACATCATCGGATCGTCGCTCTCGGGATCCAGGAACTCGTTCGCGGCGATGGTGATGGAGAACTCGGTGTCGGGGACGGGCTGCCCCGCCTCCCAGATCAACGCGCAGCTATACGGGTTGCCGCCGATGATCGCCGGTAGATGGCGCATGCAGAAGTACCGCGCCGTTCCCAGGAAGCCGACCGCGAATAACCAGCCGAGACCGACCGTGAGACGCGGCAGGGACGTGCTGGTCTTGAGGTAGAAGGCGGCAAGCGTCGTGCACCCGAGCGCCACGACGAGGGCGCGTACGCCCTTGCCCACCGACCGAAGCGGGCCATCGTAGACTTCCGCGCCGAACGCGTGGCTGTTGAGGGCGACCACCAGGTACAAGGGCGTCACCAGCGAGACGATCCGCACCCATCCGTCGTCGTCGAACAGCGTCCCTCGGAGCGCCGCCGCCAGGACGAAGCCGACGACGATGCAAAGCATGTCGATCGTCACGAGCAACGCGAAGCTGCGGACGCGCAACGCGGTGCTGCTCGGGCGCCAGCGCGCATGCGCCTTCGGCGTCGGCGACGACGCCGCGAGCTGGTGCGCATCCGGCCGGAGCACGTGCAGCGTGGGCTCGGCGGAGACATCGGTGAACATGGCGGGCGGCCCGATTTCCTCTACGCGCCATTCCTTCGGCGATCGACTACGCGTCGTGGTGCGATTCGACTGCCCCAAGACTCGACCCCTTCAGACCCGGAAACCCGTCGACCGGGCATCCGCATGGCGAGCGGCCTTTATCGCATCTGCGAAGGAAAACACACCCCTGGTCCGAAAGCGCCGGGTTTAAGGGGGTGTTTAGCAACAGCCGGGCTAGATGGTCCGCATGACCGCCGCTCCAAAGATACTCGTCGTGTTCGGCACGCGTCCCGAAGCGATCAAGCTGTTCCCGGTCATCCGAACCCTCCGCGCCCATGGCGGCCTGGAGGTCAGGACCTGCGTCACGGCGCAGCATCGCGGGCTGCTCGACCAGGTGCTCGCCGTCGCGGACCTGCGTCCCGACCGGGATCTCGACCTCATGGAACCGGGGCAGACGCTAGACCGGCTGACCGCGCGCCTCCTGACCGGGTTGGGCGAGGTCATGGACCAGGAAAAGCCGGACCGGGTGGTCGTGCAGGGCGATACGGCGACCGCCATGGCGGGCGCGCTCGCGGCCTATTACCGCCGCACCCCCGTCTCCCATGTCGAGGCGGGCCTGCGCTCGGGCGACATCCTCCACCCTTGGCCGGAGGAGGTGAACCGCCGCATCGTGGCCCCCATAGCCGACCAGCATTTCGCCCCCACCGAGACCGCGGCGGCGGCGTTGCGGCGCGAGAACGTCGACCCGGCCACCGTCCACGTGACCGGCAACACGGTCATCGACGCGCTACATTGGACGCGCGCGCGCATCGACGGCGATCCCGGCCTGGCGAGCGGACTCGATCCGATCGTCGCCCGCTTCGCGGGCAAGCGCGTGGTGCTGGTCACCACGCATCGGCGCGAGAATTTCGGCGGCGGCATGGAGGCGATCGCGACCGCCATCGGCCGCATCGCGGACCGGCCGGACACGGCGGTGCTCTTCCCCGTCCACCCGAATCCGAACGTCGTGTCGGTGATGGACCGGCAGCTCGGCGACCGGCCCAACGTCGCGCGCGTCGACCCGCTCGACTACCCGCATTTCATCCGCGCGCTCGGGCTCTGCCATCTGGTGCTCAGCGACTCGGGCGGCGTGCAGGAGGAGGCGCCCGCCTTTGGAAAACCGGTGCTGGTGATGCGCGAGACGACCGAGCGGCCGGAGGGCGTGGCGGCCGGCACCGCCAAGCTCGTCGGCAGCGACGCCGACCGGATCGTTTCCGAAGTCTTCACCCTTCTCGACGATAGCCGGGCCTATCAGGCGATGGCGCGCGCCCACAATCCGTTCGGCGACGGCCACGCGGCAGGCAGGATCGCGGAGGTGGTCGCACGTGGTTTCGGACTCTGAATTGAATGTGGTGGTCCTCGGCCTCGGCTATATCGGACTGCCGACCGCGGCGGTGATCGCGCGGACCGGCGCGCGGGTGCTGGGCGTCGACGTGTCCGCGTCGGTAGTCGACACGGTGAACTCGGGCCGGGTCCACATCGAGGAGGTCGATCTCGACGGACTGGTGTCCGGCGTCGTCGCGCGGGGCACGCTGCGCGCGTCGACCCAGATCGCGCCTGCCGACGTGTTCGTGATCGCCGTTCCCACCCCCTTCGGCGAGGACCACGCGCCCGACATCGGCTACGTGCTCCAGGCGGCGACAGCCGTCGCGGCGGTGCTGAAGCCGGGCGACACGGTGATCCTCGAATCGACCTCGCCCGTCGGCACCACCGAGCAGGTGCGCGACCTTCTGGCGCGGCTCCGTCCCGATCTCCGCGTCCCCGGCCGCACCGGAGAGCAGGCGGACGTCGCCATCGCCTACTGCCCGGAGCGCGTCCTGCCCGGCCGCATCCTCCAGGAGCTGATCAGCAACGACCGCGTCATCGGCGGCATCACGCCGCGCTGCGCGCGCAAGGCGCTGGGCTTCTACCGTCGCTTCGTCCGCGGGGCCTGCGTCACCACCGGCGCGCGCGCGGCCGAGATGACCAAGCTGACGGAGAACGCGTTCCGCGACGTCAACATCGCCTTCGCCAACGAGTTGAGCCTCGTCGCCGACACGATGGGCGTGGACGTCTGGGAGGTGATCCGGCTCGCGAACCGCCACCCGCGCGTGGACATCCTGCAGCCGGGTCCCGGCGTCGGCGGCCACTGCATCGCGGTCGACCCCTGGTTCCTGGTCCACGCCGATCCGGCGAACACGTCGCTGATCCGCACGGCGCGGATCGTCAACGACGGCAAGACCGATCACGTGGTGGCCAAGGCGAGCGCGCTGATCGAGCGGACGCCCGGGCCGGTCGCGTGCCTCGGCCTGGCGTTCAAAGCGAACATCGACGATTTCCGCGAGAGCCCGGCCGTCAAGGTCGCGGCCACCCTGGCGCGGCGGTTCGGCGAGAGGGTCCGCGTGGTCGAGCCCTACGCCCAGTCGCTTCCCGACGCGTTCGACGGGACGGGCGCGTCGCTGATCGATATCGACACCGCGATCGAGACCTGCCCCACGATGATCGTTCTCGTCGATCACGACGTGTTCCGGTCGGTGCCCGTCGAAGAGCGCTCGGCCAAGCAGGTGCTCGACACGCGCGGCATATGGCCCGACCAGCCGCAGGCCGCGCTTCCGCCGGGCTTGCGGCTCGCCAGCTAGGGCGTGGACTCAACCGTACGCAACCATCAACCGTACGCAACCAAATGCGTGTTGAGGCGAGCAGGACGGCGGCGAGGAAGGTGCGTGCGAGCTTGTCGAAGCGGGTGGCGACGCGACGGAACTGCTTGAGCTTGCAGAAGAAGCGTTCAACGAGGCTGCGCTGGCGGTAGAACTCCGGGTCGACCGAGCGGCGGACGATCCGGCGTGAGGTGCTGGGGATGTGGGCGGCTGATCCGCGTTGGTGCACAAGCGCGAGGACGGCGTCGCTGTCGTAGCCGCGGTCGGCGACGGCGGCTCGGGCTGCGGGCAGGCCGTCGAGCAGCGCCGGCACGGCGGTCTTGTCCGATGCCTGGCCTGGCGTGATCAGAAGGCGCACCGGCAGGCCGTGCTCGTCGACCACGGCATGGATCTTGGTGCTCAGTCCGCCACGAGAACGGCCGATGGCGTGATCCGAGCCCCCTTTTTGCCGCCGGCGGCATGCTGGTGGGCGCGCGCAATCGAGCGGTCGATCAGGTGCAGCGACTGCGGCGAGCGCTCCGCCAGTGCCTCGAACATGGCCAGCCACACGCCCCTTTTGGCCCAGCGGTTGAAGCGGTTGTAAACCGTCGTGTACGGCCCGTAGCGCTCCGGCAGGTCACGCCACGGCGAGCCGGTCCGCAGCACGTAGAAGATGCCGTTGATCACCCGGCGATCGTCCACCCGCGCCTTTCCTCGGCCATCAGGCGGCAGCAGCGGCTCCACCAACCGCCACTCCGCCTCGCTCAGATCATACCGCGCCATCGCCGAACACCTCCGGCGACCTTGAATCAACCTAGCCGCTCATCCGCAACCCGGTTGAGTACAGAACCTAGCTCGGACCTACCGGCGTTTCTCACGGGCGCAAAGCCGCCGCCCCGCTTGCCCGGCCATCTCTTCCGGTCAGTCGTCCGCGCCCGGCGCGACGAGAGGCCGGGCGCGGACCTTCTCGGCCAGGGTGGCGTAGACGGACGCCTGGTTCAGATGCGCCGCCCGCGCGTCGCGCGCGGTCGCGGCCGACGCGGCGCGGAGCTCGGCCAGCGCCAACGCCTCATACTCCTCGGCCGAAAGCGTTCCATCCACTCGAAATCTCCCATCGCTCCGTCACCGGCCCGGGGGGCGCGGCATGTCCGACTAGCTACGGGCGCTTCCGCGAACGGATGCAGGGGGATCAGCGCGTCTCCGCCCGCGCCGCCTTCTCCGCCAGTCCCGACACGCCCTCGCGACGCTCGAGCTCCGCGCGGACGTCGGCCAGCGACAGGCCGGCGTCCGTCAGGAGGACGAGGAGGTGGTAGAGCAGGTCCGCCGCCTCCGGCACGATCGCGGCGGGGTCGTCGCCCATGGCGGCGATCACCGTCTCGACGGCCTCTTCGCCAAGCTTCTGCGCGATGCGGCCCCGGCCGCGGGCGAAAAGGGCGGCGGTGTAGGAGGAGGCGGGGTCGGCGCCGCGCCGAGATCGGACCGCGGCCTCCAGCCGGTCGAGCGGATCATCGGTCATCGCGGCGCTTTCCGAAACGGCGGCGTAAGGATCGGCGCAGCAGGAACACGGCCGCCGCCGCCACCGCGAACAGGAACAGGTCCGACCATTCGGGCGAGGTGCGCCGCGCCGCAGAGGACGAGGCGGCGAGGAGGAGCGGGATCATCGCACGGGCGTCCGGACCGGAACGCCCGCCCCCGCCAGCGCGCGGTGCGCGTCGGCGACGCTCGCCTGCCCGAAATGGAAAATCGACGCCGCCAGCACTGCGGAGGCGCCGCCGGTCGTCACGCCGTCCACGAGGTGGTCGAGCGACCCGACGCCGCCCGACGCCACCACGGGCACCGGCACGCGGTCCGCGACGGCGCGGGTGAGGGCGAGGTCGTAGCCGTCGCGGGTGCCGTCGCGGTCCATCGAGGTGACGAGGATCTCGCCCGCGCCGAGCGCCGCGAGGCGGACCGCGTGCGCGACCGCGTCGATCCCCGTCGCCCGCCGCCCGCCATGGGTGAACACCTCCCACCGCCCCGGCGCTACGCCGCGCGCATCGACGGAGGCGACGCAGCATTGCGAGCCGAAACGCTGCGCGATCTCGGCCACGACCTCCGGCCGGGCTACCGCCGCCGAGTTGACCGCGACCTTGTCGGCGCCCGCGAGCAGCAGCGCGCGGGCGTCGTCGGCGGAGCGGACCCCGCCGCCCACCGTAAGCGGCATGAAGCACACCGCCGCGGTGCGCCGGACGATGTCGAGCAGCGCGCCGCGCCCCTCGTGACTGGCGGCGATGTCGAGGAAGCAGAGCTCGTCGGCGCCCGCGGCGTCGTAGGCGCGGGCTTGCTCGACGGGGTCGCCGGCGTCGCGCAACTCCACGAAGTTGACGCCCTTCACGACGCGGCCGTCCGCCACGTCGAGGCAGGGGATGACGCGGGCGCGGACCGTCACGCCGTGCGCGCCACTTCGAGCGCGGCCGCGAGGTCGAGCCGCCCGTCGTAAAGCGCGCGGCCCGTGATGACGCCCTCGACGCCGTCCTGGGCGTGGAGCGCCAGCACGCGGATGTCGGCCAGGCCCTTCACGCCGCCGCTGGCGATCACCGGGATCGACACCCGGCGGGCGAGGTCGACGGTCGCCTCGATGTTCGCGCCCTTCAAGAGCCCGTCGCGGCCGACGTCGGTGAACAGCAGCGCGGCTACCCCGGCGTCCTCGAAGCGGCGGGCGAGGTCGACGACGGACACGTCGGACACCGCGGCCCAGCCCTTGGTCGCGACGAAGCCGTCGCGCGCATCGACCGCGACCACGACGCCGCCCGGGAAGTCGCGCGCCGCACCGCGGACGAACTCGGGGTCGTCGAGCGCCGCGGTGCCGATCACGACGCG
>DASVSW010000222.1:0-3145 GCA_036387895.1 Sphingomonas sp. | reverse complement strand
GCGGCCCCACGCCCGCCGAGCTGTTCGATCTGCCGCTGGTGGCGCTCAACACCGCCATGCTGCTCTTCTCGTCGATCACCTACGGCATGGCGATGATCGCGATGGACGAGGGGCGTACACGCGCGATGCTGCGCTGGCTGGCGGTCACCGGGCTGTTCGGCGCGGCCTTCCTCGGCATCGAGATGTACGAGTTCGCGCATCTGATCCACGAGGGCGCGGTGCCGCAGCGCTCGGCCTTCCTGTCCTCCTTCTGGACGCTGGTGGCCACGCACGGCCTCCACGTCGCCTTCGGCCTGCTGTGGCTCGTGGTGCTGAGGGTCCAGGTCGCGAAGCGCGGTCTCGTCGACGCCAACCGCCGCCGGCTCCAGTGCCTCAGCATGTTCTGGCACTTCCTCGACGTCGTCTGGATCGGCGTCTTCACCTTCGTCTACCTGCTCGGAGTCCTTCGATGAGCGCGCATCCCGTCCACGCGAGCGGCGAGGCCCATGGCAGCCGCCGCGGTTACCTGATCGGCTTCGGCCTGTCGGCGGTCCTGACCGCCATCCCCTTCGCGCTGGTCATGCTGGGCCAGCTCGACAAGCAGTCGGTCGCGGGGCTCGTCATCGCCTCCGCGCTGGTGCAGATCGTCGTCCACATGATCTGCTTCCTCCACATGAACACCAAGTCGGAAGGCGGCTGGACGTTCATGGCGCTGGTGTTCACCGGGGTGCTGGTGGCGATCACTTTGAGCGGGTCCTTGTGGGTCATGTACCATCTGAACAGCAACATGATGCCGGGTATGACGGCCGCCGCCGCGAGCCAGTTGCCTTGACGATTGGGGGCGGGCGGACGCGGGGACGGTCCCGGCTGACGCTCGCCCTGCTCGTCGTGGCGGGCGCCGCGCTCGTCGCCGGTCTGACCGGCTTGGGCGTGTGGCAGCTCCAGCGCCGCGCGTGGAAGATCGACCTGATCGAGCGGGTCGACGCCCGGCTCGCGGCGGGGCCCGTCGCGGCGCCCGGCCCCGCCGCCTGGGGCCGGGTCGACCGCGACGGCGCCGAGTATCTGAAGGTCCGCGCCGCCGGCGTCTTCCGCCACGACCGCGAGACGCTGGTCCAGGCGGTGACCGACCTCGGCTCGGGCCATTGGGTGCTGACGCCGCTGGCGACGCCTCAGGGCTTCACCGTCCTCGTCAACCGCGGCTTCGTCCCCCAGGACCGGCGCGATCCCGCCACGCGCGTCGCGGGCCGAGTCGCAGGGCCGGCGACCGTCACCGGCCTGTTGCGCCTGACGGAGCCGGGCGGCGCGTTCCTCCGCGAGAACGACCCGTCGGGCGACCGCTGGTACTCGCGCGACGTCGCGGGGATCGCTCGTGCGCGGGGGTTGGAGCGGGTGGCGCCCTATTTCATCGACGCCGACGCGAAGGCCAACCCCGGCGGGTTCCCCGTCGGGGGGCTGACGCAGGTGCGCTTCCGCAACACCCACCTCGTCTACGCGCTCACCTGGTTCGCGTTGGCGGCGCTGGTCGCGGGCGGGCTCGTCATCCTCGTCCGCTACGAACGGCGGCGGCGGTGAGCGAGCCCGGCCTCCTGCCCCTGACCACGCGCCGGACGGGCGCGTCGGCCGCGGGCGACAGCCTGCGCCAGCTCGTCCAGCTCCGCTGGCTGGCGGTCGCGGGGCAGCTCGTGACGATCGCGATCGTCTCGTGGCGGTTGCAGGTCCCGCTGCCGCTCGCGCCCATGCTGGGCGTCGTCGCCGCGCTGGTGGCGTTCAACCTCGTCAGCATCGGGCTGATCCGCCGGCGCGAGGCGACCAACCTCCACCTGTTCGCGTCGCTGGCGTTCGACGTCGCGGCGTTGACGGTGCAGCTGTACTTGAGCGGCGGGGCGACCAACCCCTTCGCCGCGCTCCTCCTCCTCCAGGTGGTGCTGGGCGCGATCCTGCTGGAGACGTGGTCGGCCTGGGCGCTGGTCGCGCTGACGGGCCTGAGCTTCGCCTTCCTCGCGGTCCGCTACCGCCCGCTGCGCCTTCCGGAAGCGTTGGGCGAGGACCTGCGCGGGCTGTTCCTGCTCGGCGAATGGCTCGACTTCGGGCTGATCGCGGTGCTGCTGGTCATGTTCATCGGCCGCGTCACGCGGATCCTGCGCGCCCGCGACGAGCATGTCGCCGAGCTCCGCCGCCGGGCGGCCGAGGAGGACGGGATCGTCCGCATGGGCCTGCTGGCGTCGGGCGCGGCGCACGAGCTGGGCACCCCGCTCGCCAGCCTGTCTGTGATCCTGGGCGACTGGCGGCGCGACCCGAAGATCGCGGGCGACCCGGCGCTGATGGCCGACGTCGCCGACATGCAGGCGGAGGTGGAGCGCTGCAAGGCGATCGTGACGGGCGTGCTGGCGTCGGCCGGCGAGCCGCGCGGGCTCGATCCCGAACCCGTCGGCGCGCGCGCCTTCGTCGAGGAGTTAGCGGCCGACTGGCGCGCGGTCCACGAGGCGGAGCCGCTGTTCACCGACCTGCGGCTCGACGACGACCAGGCCATCATCGCCGACCCCGCGCTCCGCCAGGCGGTGTGGAACCTCCTTGAGAACGCGCGCGAGGCGTCGCCCGGCCAGGTCACGCTCACGGCGGCGCGCGACGACGGCGCGCTCCGCGTCACCGTGTCCGACCGCGGCGAGGGCTTCCGGCCCGAGACGCTCCAGGGCATCGGCCGCCCCCTGCCCTCGCGCAAGGGCGCGGGCCACGGCGTCGGGCTGTACCTCACCGCCAACGTCGTGCGAAAGCTGGGCGGGCGGATCGACGCCGCCAACGACCCGTCGGGCCGCGGCGCGCGCGTGACGCTCACCCTGCCGCTCGCGACGATCGGCGCCAACGAGGCCGCGAAGAGATGGACGAGACGCCCCGGCTCCTGATCGTCGAGGACGACGAGACCTTCGCCCGCACGCTCGCGCGCTCCTTCGAGCGCCGGGGCTATCAGGTGCGCGTGGCGCACGGCCCCGACGGGCTCGACGGGGCGCTCGACGGGTTCGAGCCGGGCTACGCCGTCGTCGACCTGAAGCTCGGCACCGCGTCGGGCCTGACCTGCGTCCAGCGGCTTCATGCGCTCGACCCGGAGATGCTGATCGTGGTGCTGACCGGCTTCGCCAGCATCGCGACCGCCGTGGAGGCGATCAAGCTC
>DASVSW010000221.1:0-2326 GCA_036387895.1 Sphingomonas sp. | reverse complement strand
CACGCGCGGCTGCTGCGGGACGGCCTCGGCGCCCGCGACCTCCGTGCCCGGCGCCAGCCAGCGGCGGCGGGCGCCGCCTTCGTCGGCGGCCGGCATGGGGGCGGTCGGCTGGCCGGCGTAGCCGTCGGTCGCCTGCGCGGGCGGGTTCGGGACGATCGTCTCCGCGCCGAGCACCAGTTCCTCGTTCGCCGCGTCCGCCGTCTCCGGCTGCGCGTCGGCGACGACCGGGTCGAGCGGTTCCGGCTCGACCGGCTGGGCGATCGCGGCCGCGGGGGCCACCGGCGCGGCGACGGGCGCCGTCGCGACGGGCGCGGTCACGGGCGTCGCGGTCGCCGCCGGACGATAGGACTGCGGCTCGTCCGTCTTGCGACCGGCCAGCCCGAAGCCGAAGGAGCGGGTCGTCGCCTCGGCCGCGGGCTGCGCCGCGGCCTGCGCCTCGTTCTCGATGCCGGTCGCGACCACCGAGACGCGGATCTTGCCCTCCAGGTCCGGATTGAACGCCGAACCCCAGATGATGTTGGCGTCGGGGTCGACCAGCTCGCGGATGTGGTTCGCGGCCTCATCCACCTCGAGCAGGCGCATGTCGTCGCCGCCCGTAATCGAGATGATCACGCCCTTGGCGCCCTGGAGCGACACGCCGTCGAGCAGCGGGTTGGCGATCGCCTTCTGCGCGGCCTCGATGGCGCGGCTGTCGCCCGCCGCCTCGCCGGTGCCCATCATCGCCTTGCCCATCTCCTGCATCACCGAGCGCACGTCGGCGAAGTCGAGGTTGATCAGGCCCGGCATGATCATGAGGTCGGTGATGCCGCGCACGCCCTGCTGCAGCACCTCGTCGGCCATCTGGAACGCTTCCTTGAAGGTCGTGTTCGCGTTGGCGATCAGGAAGAGGTTCTGGTTGGGGATGACGATGAGCGTGTCGACGTACTTCTGAAGCTCTTCGATGCCCGCGTCCGCGGCCTTGGAGCGGCGCTTGCCCTCGAAGGCGAAGGGCTTGGTCACGACGCCGACCGTCAGGATGCCCATGTCGCGCGCCGCCTTGGCGATGACGGGGGCGGCGCCCGTGCCGGTGCCGCCGCCCATGCCGGCGGCGATGAAGCACATGTGGCTGCCCTCGAGCAGCTTGCCCAGCTGGTCGATCGTCTCCTCGGCAGCGGCGCGGCCGATCTCCGGACGGGCGCCCGCGCCCAGACCTTGCGTGATCTTGGAGCCCAGCTGGATCTTCTGGGGGGCGGTGGACGACTTCAGCGCCTGGGCGTCCGTGTTGGCGACCAGGAAGTCGACGCCCTGGACGTCGGCGCGCATCATGTTGGCGATGGCGTTGCCGCCCGCCCCGCCCACGCCGATCACGGCGATCCGCGGCGTCAGCTCGTCCACGTCGTTATTGTCGATGAACTCGATAGGCATCCGTTACTCTCCGCCGTCCCCCTGGGGCAGACCCCCGGCCCCATAACTCGTTAACCTTTGTGCACCAAGGATTCCCGCGCCGCTAGCGCAATCCTCACGCCGCTCAATAATTCGCGCGTGCCGCCTGCATCAAACGGCGGAAAAGCTGAAACCCGCCCGGCCGGTGCACCGTCTGCGCCTGGGGCGCGATGGCGCGCAGATCGACCGGATCGGACGCCGCGTAGAAGGCGAGACCCGCCAAGGTCGCGAACCCCGGCCCGGCATGCGCGTCCGGCAGCCCGGACAGCCCGCGCGGCCGTCCGATCCGGACCGAGCGCCCCAGCGCCGCCTGGGCGTAGTCCGCGACGCCCTTCAGCTCCGCGCCGCCGCCGGTCAGCACGACCTGGCGCCCGACCGGCCCTTCGAACTTCAGGTCCTTCAGCGCCTTGCCGACCAGGCCTATCAGATGCTCCAGACGCTGGCGGATGACGCCGTTCAGCTGCGCCTTGGTGATCTGAACCGCGTCGCCCCCGCCGTCTTCCGCCGAGATGGGGAGAACGGGGATCATGTCGTGGTTGTCGCGAGGCGACGTGTTCGCCGAGCCGTGGAAGCACTTCATCCGCTCCGCCTGCTGGCGGCGGGTGCCGAAAGCCGACGCGATGTCGTCGGTGATCTCGCTCGCGCCATAGGGGATCGAGGTCAGCCCCACGAGCATCCCGCCCGCAAACAGCGACACGTTGGTGATCCCCGCCCCCATCTCGACCAGCGCCACGCCCAGCTCGCGCTCCTCGTCGGACAGGCAGGCGAGGCCCGTCGCGACCGGGGAGGCGATGATCGATTTCACCTCCAGATGCGCCGAGCGGACGCACAAGTCGAGGTTGCGCACCGGCGAGCCGTCGGCGGCGACGACGTGGATATGGACGCCCAAGCGGTCGGCGTGGAG
>DASVSW010000220.1:0-7555 GCA_036387895.1 Sphingomonas sp. | reverse complement strand
CCGCGCCCGCGCCCGCGCCCGCGCCCGCGCCGCCGCAATGCGCCGCCGTCGCCGCCTGCACGAGCTCGGGCAGGGACGCGGATCGCCACTCGGCCCGGATCAGGGCGTCGTTGGCGGCCGCCAGCGCGCCCAGCCGCCCCTCGAAGGCGCGCCGCGCCGCGTCCGACACCGGTTCGTCGCGGAAGCTCTGCGCGGCGATCGCCTGGACCACGGCCAGCGTGTTGTTGGCGCGGTGGTTCAGCTCGCCCAGCAGCAACTGGCGGTGCTCCTCGTCGCGCCGGCGCTCCGTGATGTCGACATTGACGCCGTAGAAGCGCACCGGCCGCCCCGCCGCGTCCAGGTCGGCGCGCCCGCGGTTAAGCATCCAGCGCACCTCGCCGTCCGGCCGCACGACGCGCAGCTCGTTCTCATACAGCTTGCCGTC
Organism: Sphingomonas sp.; assembly: GCA_036387895.1. Taxonomy (GTDB): domain Bacteria; phylum Pseudomonadota; class Alphaproteobacteria; order Sphingomonadales; family Sphingomonadaceae; genus Sphingomonas. The sequence continues at coordinate 7,131 of DASVSW010000220.1, read as the reverse complement.
CTGCGTCTCGCGCTCGCGCGGTTCCCGGGCGCGGGCGCGGTCGTCGGGGTGGAGCATCGCCAGCCACTCGTCGTAATCGGGCGGCGGCAGGTCGCGCGGCCGGCCGTAGAGCGCATAGGCCCCGTCCGACCAGTAGTTGCGCCCGGTCAGGAGGTCGCGCTCCCACAAGCACACGCCGCTCGTCTCCTGGATCAGCCGGAGCCTGGCCTGCGTGTCGCGCAGCGCGCGCATCGCGATGCGGTCGCCCGTGTCGAGCTCCACCGCGACCCCGAGCGCCTCCAGCCAGCCCACCAACCGGTCGAGCGACAGGCTCGCCAGCCGTCCGCCCAGCGCCTTGGACAGGGTCGGCTGATCGACGCCGATCCGGCGCGCCGCCTCGCTTTGCGTCAGCCCGCGCTCGGCGATCGCGTCGGCCAGCGCGCGCAGCAGCGACGCGCGCAACGACGCGACGCCGCCCGCCTCCTCGCCGTCCTCCCGCTCGCCTTCCATCCGATCCGCCTGTACGCCCGCGTTCCCGTGCGCCGCAGCACAACAGCGTCCGGGCGTTTATGGCAAGACCGCCATGGGCCGGGACGCCGATCCTGTCGGTGGCGGACCCCGTGCTCGCAGAGTGATGAGGAGATCGGTTGATGGACGCCCGTCGCGCATCGAACGGAGCACGCGCAGGCTCCTCCGAGCGGCCGCGCGTCGCGATGCGGCGCTCGGCGTTGGCGGTCGCTCTGGCGGTGTCCGTGCCGAGCGCCGCGCATGCGCAGCAGGAGGACGTGCAGCAATGGACGCTGCTCTCGGCGACGGGCCGGGTGTCGGGCGACGTCGTCGTCTACGCGGAGGGCCAGCCGCGCTTCACCGACGACGTGTCGCGGGCGGGCCAGCTCCTGATCCGGCCCGCGATCGGCGTGCAGGTCGACCCGGACGCGCAGCTGCTGCTCGGTTACGCCTATGTGCGCACCGAGCCGCTGGGCGGGCGCGCCACCGACGAGCACCGCGTCTGGCAGCAGCTGCTGTGGACCGCCTATCGCGGGCGGGGCGGCTTCACGCTCGCCTCGCGCACCCGGCTCGAGCAGCGCACGGTCGTGGGCGCCGACGATCTCGGCTGGCGTCTTCGCCAGCAGCTGCGCGCGCAGGCGCCGATCCGAGCCGGCTCGACGCTCCAGGCGGTCGCCTGGACCGAGCCCTTCTACAATCTCGACGCGACCGACTGGGGCCAGCGGCGCGGTTTCGACCAGGTGCGGAGCTTCATCGGCCTGGGCGTGCCGGTCGCCGCCGGGCTGACCGCCGAACCCGGCTACCTCAACCAGACGGTGTTCCGCCGCGGCGAGGACCGGGTCAACCACGTCGCCAGCCTGACGCTGGCCTATCGCTTCTGAGCGGGCGGCCCTAGCCCGCTCGCGACGGCAACGCGCGCCGCACCGCGGGCGTCATCCGCGCCACCAGCAGCTGGACGCCCCGCGCCGTCGGGTGCAGCCCGTCCGCCTGGAACAGCCGCCGGTTCCCCGCTACGCCTTCGAGGAAGAAGGGGTAGAGCGCCACGCCGTGCTTCTTCGCCAGCCGCGGATAGATCGACTCGAACCGCCGGGCGTAGTCCCGGCCCAGGTTGGGCGCGGCGCGCATGCCCGCCAGCAGCACGGGCATGCGCCGCCGTTTCAGCTCCGTCAGGATGCGGTCGAGCTCGGCTTCGGTCTGCTGGGGCGGCAGGCCGCGGAGCATGTCGTTGGCGCCCAGCTCGACGACCACCAGGTCGGGCGTCCGCTTCAGGCCGCGCAGGCCCCATAACAGCCGCGCCCGCCCCTGCCGCGCCGTGTCGCCCGACACCCCGCCGTTCCGGACCTCCGCGTCGACCCCCGACCGCTTCAGCGACGCAGCCAGCTGCGCCGTGAACCCCTGCGCGGGCGGCAGGCCGTAGCCCGCCGTCAGGCTGTCCCCCAACGCCCAGACCAGCGGCCGCGCGGCCTGCTGCGCCTGGGCGGGCGCGGCCAGCGCCAGGAGATGGACAAGAAGGGCCAGCACCCCATATCGGACCGCATCGAACCGGGGGCGACATGACCGCATCTTCTGATCTCCTTGCCCATGGCCGCTGAGCGTGCGCCCGCCGATATGGTGATCGACGCCCGCGATCTCACCCTCCGCTTCGGCGACGTCGAGGTGCTACGCGGGATCAGCCTGTCGGTCGAGGCGGGCGAGACCGTCGCGGTGCTCGGCGCCAGCGGATCGGGCAAGTCGTCGCTGCTGGCGGTGCTGACCGGCCTGGAGCGCCCGACGGGCGGACAGGCCCTGGTCGCCGGGCTCGACATGCGCGCGCTGGACGAGGACGCGCTGGCGACGGCGCGGCGCGGGCGGATCGGGATCGTGCTCCAGGCCTTCCACCTGCTGCCCACCATGACCGCCACCGAGAACGTCGCGGTGCCGCTGGAGCTCGCGGGCGATCCCGACGCCTGGCCCCGCGCGGAGGCCGAGCTGGAGGCGGTCGGCCTCGGCCATCGCCTCGACCACTATCCCGCGCAGCTGTCGGGTGGCGAGCAGCAGCGCGTCGCCATCGCCCGCGCGCTCGGCCCCCGGCCGCGGCTGCTCTTCGCCGACGAGCCCACGGGCAACCTCGACACCGCGACGGGCGCGTCGGTCATGGACCTGCTCTTCCGCCGGCGCGAGGAGACGGGGGCGACGTTGTTCGTCATCACCCACGACCCCGCGCTCGCCGAGCGCTGCGCGCGCGTGGTGACGCTGACCGACGGGCGGATCACCGGCGACCGTCGCGCGTGAGGCTGGTACTCCTCCTCGCGCGCCGCGACCTCCGGCGCAGCGTGCGCGGGCTCTTGCTGCTCGCGCTCTGCCTGTTCCTCGGCACGGCGGCGCTGGCGGGGATCGGCAGCGTGTCGGAGAGCATGCTCGCCGGGCTCGCCGCGCAAGGGCGCACGACGCTGGGCGGCGACCTGGAGATGCGCGTGTCGCAGCGCCGCGCCACCGTCGAGGAGCAGGCCGCCTTCGCCGAGGCGGGCCGGGTGTCCGAGACCGTGTCGCTCCGCGCGATGGCGAGCGCCGACGGCGTCGAGGCCGCGCCGACGCTCGTCGACCTGAAGGCGGTGGACGCGCGTTGGCCGCTGGTCGGCCGCTTCACGGTCGCAGCCGGGGCGCGGCGCGAGCGGCCGTCCGGGGCCGACGCGATCGTCGCCCCCGCGCTCGCCGACCGATTGGGCCTGCGCGTCGGCGACGCTTTCCGCGTCGGCGAGTCGCGATTCCGCGTCGCCGGGCTGATCGCCGCCGAGCCCGACGCGCTGGGCGAGGGGTTCAGCCTTGGGCCGCGCGTCATCATCGACCTAGGGACGCTGGACGCGACGGGGCTGCTCCAGCCCGGCAGCCTGTTCTCGTCGCGCTACCGCTTCCTCCTCCCGCCCGCCCGCGACGCCGAAGCGGCGGGCGAGGCGTTCGCCGAGCGCTTCCCGCTCGCCGGCTGGTCGTCGCGCACCGCAGAGAACGCGGCGAGCGGCCTCCGGCGCGGCATCGCGCAGCTCGGCCAGTTCCTGCTCCTCGTCGGCCTCGCCTCGCTCGCCATCGCGGGCGTCGGCGTCGCGAGCGGCGTGTCGGCGTACCTCGCGGGCAAGACGCGTACCGTCGCGACGCTGAAGGTGCTGGGCGCGCGATCGGGCCTGATCGCGCGCATCTTCCTCCTCGAATTGGGGTTGGTCGCGGGCGGCGGCGCGCTGCTCGGCCTCCTGGTCGGCGCGGCAGCCCCCGCCATCCTCGACGCGGTCGCGCGCGACGCGCTCCCCGTCGCTCCCCGCGTCGCGCTCTATCCCCGGTCGCTGCTCGTCGCGGGCGGGCTGGCGCTGCTGGTGACGCTCGCGGTGGCGCTGCCGGCGCTGGCCCGCGCCCGCGCCGTGCCCGCCTCGACGCTGCTCCGCGACGCGCTGGCGACGCCGACGCGGCCGAGCCGGCGCGTGCTGGGCGCGGTGGCGCTGCTCTGGCTCGCGGTGGGCGCGCTGGCGGTGGCGACCGCGTCCGACCGGGCGCTCGCCGCAGGCTTCGTCGGGGTGACGGCGGCGGCGCTGCTCGGGCTATGGGCCTTGGGCGGCCTCGTCCGCTGGCTCGCCGCGCGGGCGCCCCGGCCGAAGCGCCCGCTCCCGCGCCTGGCGCTCGCCAACCTCCATCGTCCCGGCGCGCAGACCGATAGGTTGGTGGTGGCGCTGGGCCTCGGCTTCTCGTTGTTCGTCGCGTTGGCGGCGATCGACGGCAGCCTCGGCGCGGCGATGACCAACACCGCGCCCGCCCGTGCGCCGCGCTTCTTCGCCGCCGACCTCCAGCCCGAGGACGCCGCCGCTTTCCGCGCCGCCGCCGGCCGCGTCGGCGCGGAGCGGGTGGAGACCACCCCCTCGCTCCGCGGCCAGATCGTGGCGCTCAAGGGCGTTCCCGTCGAACGCTTGGGCGAACGCGGCCAGAGCTGGGTGCTGCGCGGCGACCGCACCATCACCTGGTCGCGCGACGTCCCGCCCCGGAATGAGGTGAGCGCCGGCCGCTGGTGGCCCGCCGACTATCGCGGCCCGCCGCTCGTCTCGATCGAGGACCAGGCGGCGGCCGAGCTGGGCCTCAAGGTCGGCGACGAGATCACCGTGCTCGTCCTCGGCGTCGAGGTGCCCGCGCGCATCGCGGCGCTCCGCCGCGTCGACTGGAGCGGGCTGGGGCTCAACTTCGCGCTCGTCTTCTCGCCCGGGCTGATCGAGGAGGCGCCCTACAGCTTCCTCGCCGGCGTCTACGGCCCGCCCGGCCGCGACGGGGCCATCGCGCGCGCCGTGTCGACCGCGCTGCCCGGCGTCACGCTGATCCGGGTGGGCGACGTCATCGGACAGGTCGGCGCGGTGCTCGACCAGATCGCGCTCGCCATCCGCGTCGCGGCGGCCGCCACCGTGCTCGCCGGCATCGCTGTCCTCGTCGGCAGCGTCGCCGCTGCCAACCGCACCCGCCGCGCCGACGCCGTGGTCCTGAAGCTCGTCGGCGGCACCCGCGCGCAGGTGCTGGGCGTCCAGGCGCTCGAGTACCTGCTCCTGGCGGGCGTCCTCTCCGCGGTGGCGCTCGCCGTCGGCTTGTCGGCCGCCTGGTACACGGTCACGCAGGTCTTCGAGCTGCCCTTCGCGCCCGAATATGCGACGCTCCTCGCCACCCTCCTCGTCGCCAGCGCCGTCACCCTCGGCATCGGCCTTCTCGGCACACTGCCCGCCCTCCGCGTCCGCCCGGCGGAGGCGCTGCGCGACGCCTAGACCGTCGCCCCGGTCAGCAGCTTAGGCAGGTCTCCCGACTCGCCGCGCGCTTCGGCCATGAAGGCGCGCTTCAGCGGCTCGACGGCGTTCACCGCAGAGATGCCGAAGCGGCGGACGGCGCTCGCGGCCTTGCCCGGCACGCCGAACAGCCGCGCCAGCCCGTCGGTCGCGGTCGCGATCGCGAACACGTCGAGCGCCCGCCAGCGCTGGTAGCGCGCGAGGAGCTGCGCGTCGCCCAGGTCGAGCCCGAGCAGCCGCCCTTCGACCAGCACCTCCGTCAGCGCGGCGACGTCGCGAAGGCCGAGGTTCAGCCCCTGCCCCGCGATCGGGTGGACGCCGTGCCCCGCGTCGCCGACCAGCGCCAGCCGTTCGGCGGTGATCGTCGCGGCGTGGTGGAAGCCGAGCGGATAGCTCGACCGCGGCGACGCGCCGTGGAGCGCGCCTAAGAACCCGCCCATCCGCTTCTCGGCTTCGGCGAGGAAGGCGCGGTCGGACAGCTTGAGCATGCCCGTGGCGGCGTCCGCCGACACCGTCCACACGATCGCCGAGCGGTGACCGCCCTCGTCGTCCGCCAGCGGCAGCAGCGCGAACGGGCCGGACGGGTAGAAGATCTCGTAGGCGACGTTGCCGTGCGGCCGCTCGTGGTGGAACGCGCCGATGATCGCGGCGTGGTCGTAACGCCAGCGCGCGACCTTGATCCCCGCCGCCTCGCGCGTCGGCGAGTTCCGCCCCTCCGCCACGAGCAGCAGCGGCGCGTGCACCGTCGTCCCGTCGGACAATGACGCCTTGACGCCATGCGCGTCGCGCTCGACGGATGTCGCGCGGGTCAGCATCCGGAGGTCGACCCCGTCAGCCTCCACCGCCGCGGCGTGGATCGCGCGGCGGAGCGCCCGGTTCTCGTACATGACGCCCAGCGCGCCGTCGTCCTCATCCGGCGTGAAGTCGAGCCGCCCGGGCGCGAGCCCGTCCGACACGCGGATCGACTCGATCGGGCAGCCCTGCCCGGCCAGCCGTTCGGAAAGGCCGATCGCCTCGAACATCCGCCCGCTCGCCGACGCGATGGCGGACGCGCGCCCGTCGAAGCCGGGGGCGAGCGTCACCGCGGGGTCGGCGGGGTCGACCACCACCGACGTCAGCCCATGCCGCGCCAGCGCCAGCGACAGCGTCGCACCGACCAGCCCGCCGCCCAGGATCAACGCGTCCGCCCGAGTGATGCTCATGGGCAACGCCCTAGCGCGTCCGGGGCCTCGGGCCAACGCCGCGTCCTTGACGCCGTTAACCTTTTGCGGCGATGCAGGCGGTCGGGGTTTCGGGGGTTGACGGGATGGCGACGCAAGCGCCCGCCTTGTGGCGGGAGACGGTGAAGGCGGGGGCGGTGCGCTCGGGCGCGCTGCTGACGGCGATGGCGCTCTGGGCGCTGACCCTGCTTCTGGCGCTGGCGCTCGCCGGCTACCGCGCGCGCGACGCGGCGCTCAACACCGCGGGCGGCGAGGTCCGCAATTTCGCGGGACCGCCGGGCGCCTATCTGGCCGACCTGCTGCTGACGCTGTTCGGCCCCGTCGCCGCGCTGCTCTTGCCCGTGCCCGCCATCATCGGCCTGCGTCTGTGGAAGGGGCTGCCCGCCGGGCGCTGGGGCCGGATGCTGCGGGGCGCCGCGATCGGCGTCGCGCTGATGGCGGCCGCCTTCGCGACCGTGTCGAACGGTTCGGTGCTGGCGCTGCCCGCGGGCTGGGGCGGCGTGGTCGGCCTGGCGCTGACGGGCGCCGCGCGCTGGGCGATCGGCTTCATCGGCGACGCGCAGGCCGAGCTCTGGACGGCGCGTGGGCTGGGTCTCGTCGCGGGGCTAGCCGGCGCGTTCACCTGGGGCCGCGCGGGCGAGATCGAC
>DASVSW010000219.1:0-1818 GCA_036387895.1 Sphingomonas sp. | reverse complement strand
CCGTCCTCCAGCTGGCGCTTGAGGGCCTGGACCTCGGTCATCCGGTCCGCGTCGTCGACGCCCACCTCCCACAGGAAGCGGCGCGGCGTCTTCTCGAGCAGGTCGGCGGTGATCTCCTGGCCGGCCTTGAGCCCGCGCGTGCCGGCCGTCGCGGTCTGGCCCTCCAGGATGTCGCGCAGCCGGCTGTAGATGTTGCGCTCGAGGATCGCCTTCTCGTCGTCGCGGTCCTTCGCCAGCCGCTCGATCTCGGAGCGCTCGATCGCGATCGCGCGCTCGTCCTTCTCGACGCCGCGGCGGTTGAAGACCCGCACCTCGACGACCGTACCCTGGACGCCGGGCGGCACCTTGAGCGAGGTGTCGCGCACGTCCGCGGCCTTCTCGCCGAAGATCGCGCGCAGCAGCTTCTCCTCGGGCGTCATCGGGGTCTCGCCCTTGGGCGTGACCTTGCCGACCAGGATGTCGCCCGCCTTCACCTCGGCGCCGATGTAGACGATGCCCGCCTCGTCGAGGTTGCGGAGCGCCTCCTCCGAGACGTTCGGGATGTCGCGGGTGATGCTCTCCGGCCCGAGCTTCGTGTCGCGCGCCATGACCTCGAACTCGTCGATGTGGATCGACGTGAACACGTCGTCCCGCACGATCCGCTCGGAGATCAGGATCGAGTCCTCGAAGTTGTACCCGTTCCACGGCATGAAGGCGACGAGCACGTTGCGGCCCAGCGCCAGCTCGCCCAGCTGCGTCGACGGCCCGTCGGCGATGATGTCGGTGGCGCGCACGTTGTCGCCCACCTTCACCAGCGGCCGCTGGGTGATGCAGGTGTTCTGGTTGCTGCGCTGGAACTTCTTCAGCCGGTAGATGTCGACCACGCTGTCCGCGCGGCTGGTGTCGTCCATGACCCGGACGACGATCCGCGAGCCGTCCACCTGGTCGACCACGCCCGAGCGCCGGGCCGCCACCGCGGCGCCGCTGTCGCGCGCCACCACGTCCTCCATGCCGGTGCCCACGAACGGGGCGTCGGCCTGGAGCAGCGGCACCGCCTGGCGCTGCATGTTCGAGCCCATGAGGGCGCGGTTCGCGTCGTCGTTCTCGAGGAACGGGATCAGCGCCGCCGCTACCGAGACCAGCTGCTTCGGGCTGACGTCGATCAGGCTGATCTGGTCGGGCTTGGCGAGGATGAACTCGCCGCTCTGCCGGCAGGCCACGAACTCGCCGGTCAGCTTGCGCCCGCCGTCGAGCTCGGAGTTCGCCTGGGCGATCGTGTGCCGGCCCTCCTCGGTGGCGGAGAGGTAGACCACCTCGTCCGACACCTTGCTGTCCTCGACGCGGCGGTACGGGCTCTCGATGAAGCCGTACTTGTTGATCCGCGCGTAGGTCGCGAGGCTGTTGATCAGGCCGATGTTCGGGCCCTCGGGGGTCTCGATCGGGCAGATCCGGCCGTAGTGGGTCGGGTGCACGTCGCGGACCTCGAAGCCCGCCCGCTCGCGGGTCAGGCCGCCCGGGCCCAGCGCCGAGAGCCGCCGCTTGTGCGTGATCTCGGAGAGCGGGTTGGTCTGGTCCATGAACTGGCTGAGCTGCGAGCTGCCGAAGAACTCGCGCACCGCCGCCGCCACCGGCTTGGCGTTGATAAGATCGTGCGGCATCGCCGCGTCGATCTCGACCGAGCTCATCCGCTCGCGGACGGCGCGCTCCATGCGCAGCAGCCCGACGCGGAACTGGTTCTCCATCAGCTCGCCGACCGAGCGCACGCGCCGGTTGCCGAGGTGGTCGATGTCGTCGATCTCGCCGCGGCCGTCCTTGATCTCGACCAGCGTCTTGACCACG
>DASVSW010000218.1:0-7214 GCA_036387895.1 Sphingomonas sp. | reverse complement strand
GAGCCGGGGCATCTGCATGTCCATCAGCACCAGGTCGTAGGGCCGGCCGGCGCGCGCGGCCTCCTCGACCAGCGCGACCGCCTCCAAGCCGTCGGACGCGATCGTCGCGGCCATGCCGGCGCGCTCGGCCATGGCGAGGATCAGGACCTGGTTGATGTCGTGGTCCTCCGCGATCAGCACGCGGGGCGCGCGGCCGGACGCCGCGGTCGCCGGACCGGGCGATGCGGCCGACGGCGCGACGTGGTCGACGGGGTCGGCCGCGACGCGGAGCGGCAGGACGAGGCTGAAGGTCGATCCCTGGCCGGGGGCGCTCGTCACCTCGATCGCGCCGCCCATGAGCCGCGCCAGGTCGCCGCTGATCGCGAGGCCGAGACCGGTGCCGCCGTAACGGCCGGCGGTGGACTCGTCGGCTTGGGCGAACTGGTGGAAGATGGCCTGGAGCCGATCGGGCGGGATGCCGATGCCGGTGTCGATGACGTCGAGCCGGAGCCGGTCACCGTCCACGGCGGCGTTCACCGCGACGCCGCCCCGTTCGGTGAACTTCAGCGCGTTGCCGACGAGATTGAGGAGGATCTGGCGCAGGCGCAGCGGATCGCCGACGAGCCGGGCGGGGACGGCGGGGTCGACATGCGCCGACAGCCGCACGCCCTTGGCCTGGGCGGCGGGCGCCATGAGGTCGGCGCAGCGGCGGACGACGTGGCGGAGGTCCACCGGCTCGGCCGCGATGTGCATGCGGCCGGCGTCGATCTTGGACTTGTCGAGGATGTCGTTGAGCAGGCGCATCATCGAGCGGCCGGACTCGGCGATCAGCTCCAGGTGCCGGCGCTGGTCGGGCGCGAGGTCGCCGGCCAGCACGAGCTCGGTGAAGCCGAGCACGCCGTTCATGGGCGTCCGGATCTCGTGGCTCATGTTGGCGAGGAAGGCGGACTTGGCGCGAGCGGCGGCTTCCGCGGCGTCGCGGGCGGCGACGAGCTCGGCTTCGAGCGCCTTGCGCCGGTCGATGTCGCGGATGGCGGAGATGACGCCGCCTTCGGCCTCGCCCGGCGCGCGCCAGGGCTTCATGTGCGATTCGAGCCAGCGCCAATCGCCGTCCTTGTGGCGGAGGCGGTATTCGACGGCGACGGCGCTCTCGGCGCCGGTGACGATCGCGACGTTGGCGGCCTGGACGAGCGGGTGGTCCTCGGGGTGGATGAACTCGGCGCACAGACGGCCGGTCAGCTCCTCGGCGGTGAAGCCGGACAGGTCGACGCAGGAGGGCGAGATGTAGGTGACGGTTCCCGCCTCGTCGGTGCGGAGGACCACGTCGGTCGCGTTGTCGGCGAGGAGACGGTAGCGGCGCTCGCTGGCGCGGACCTCCTCGGCGGCGCGCCAGGCGGCGGCGCGGGCGCGGAGCATGGCGGTGACGACGCCGGCGACGACGAGGATGAGGACGACCACCAGCGCAAGGCTGACGCGGGCGAAGCGGGCGGTGCGGGCCATGGCTTGCGCGTTGCGGGCCTCGCGGGCGGACAGGAGGCGGCGCTCCTCGGCCTTGATGACCTCCAGGACGGCGCTGGCGTCCTCGACGGCCTCGCGCTCGGCGCCCGTGCGGACGGCGACCATGGCGCGGGCGAGGTCGCCGGCGCGGACGCGGGCCACGACGTCCGACGACAGGGCGGCGAAGGCGCGGACGCGGCGGTCGAGCTCGGCGAGGCGTTCCTGCTGGACGCGGTTGTCGCCGGTGAGCTCATGGACGTGGCGGGACGTCCCGGCGTAGTCGCGAAGGCCGCGGCGAAAGGTCTCGAGCGAGGCGGGGTGGCGCGTCAGGACGTAGCCGCGCTCGCCGCGGAGCGCCCGGTTGATCGCGGTGTCCATCCGTTCGGCGCTGAGCAGCACGTCGAGCGTGTGCGCGCGCCACCATTGCGCCTGGCGCTGCTGCTCCTGCATCGCCTCGGAAGTGCGCACCGTGACCAGCACGAGCGCGAACAGCGCCAGGAACACCGCGCCAAGGACGAGCCATGAGCGCTCGAGGCGGCGCGGAGCGAAAGGGATGGAGGCCATAGGGGAGGGAGTAGCCGATATTGGTGAACGGGTTGTTCACCGGACCCCGATCCGCTCGGTATCGGAGGTTGATCCGGCTTCCGGCGCGGGCGCGCCGGTGCCATAGAGGCCCCGATCACAGCGGGACGGGCGTGGGGGTTAGGCGTGGCCAGCATCATCTACGTCGAAGACGACGACCTGATGGGGAGCGTGGTGAAGGACATCCTGACGGCGGCGGGTCACCGCGTGCGCGTCGTGGAGCACGGGACGCACGGCTTCGAGGCGATCGCGGCCGAGCGGCCGGACATGGTGATCCTGGACATCGCGCTGCCGGGCATGAGCGGGATCGAGGTGGTGACGGGCATGCGGCGGCTGCCCCAGACGCGCGACACGCCCGTCCTGATGCTGACCGCGTCACGCAGCGAGGCGGTCGCGACGGAGGCGATGGCCGCGGGCGCCGACGACCTGATGATCAAGCTGGTGTCGTACAGCGAGCTGGTCGAACGCGTAGAACAGGTGCTGGGGGGCCGCGTGCGCGGCTGAGCGTCAGCGCGCGGCCGACGCGGCGCGCGGCCGGGCGAGGAGCTCGTCGACGCGGAACAGGAGCTCGTCGGCGTCGAAGGGCTTCTTCATGTAATCGCTGGCGCCCTCGTACATGGCGAGCTCGACGTCGCGCTCGCTGCGCCGGCCGGTCAGCATCAGCACGGGGATGTCGCACAGCGTCTGCGAGTTGCGCATCTCGCGGAGCACGAGCAGGCCGCTCAGGTCGGGCATGTTGCAGTCGAGGATGACGAGGTCCGGACGGCGGGCCTGGATGACGCCCAGCGCGTCCTTGCCGTTGGTGAGGAGGCCCACGCCGTGCCCTCCCGCGATCAGCGCGTCGCGCGCGATCTCGCCTACGATCTCGTCGTCCTCGGCGATGATGATACGGGCCATGGATACGCTCGCCTTTCAGCGCCCGTCCCTATCAGCCGATGGTTAACCGTCCATGACCTCGGGCCGCGCGGCGCCGAGCGCGGTGTCGAGAGCGCGGGACAGTGTTTCGAGGCGGTAGGGCTTGAGGATGAGCGGGCGTCCGCCGGTCCCCGACTGGGCGATGTCGTGGCTGTAGCCGGTCGCGAGCACCACGGGCAGGTCGGGGTGCTCTTGGCCCAAGATCTCGGCGAGGCGGAGCCCGCCCATGCCGGGCATCACCACGTCGCTGAAGACGATGTCGAACGGCTGCGTCCGGACGAGTTCGAGCGCGTCCTCGCCCGAGCGGGCGCGGGCGACGCTATGACCCAGCTCGCGGAGCAGCGCTTCGGCGAAGGCGCCGACCTCCTCGTTGTCCTCGACGACTAGGATGGAGGCGATGACGCGCGCCCCGCCCATGCGCGGGGCTTGCACGGCGGCGGCGGCCTCCTGCCGGTCGGCGCAGGGCAGGACGAGGGTGAAGGCGGTGCCGGCGCCCGGCTCGCTCCGGACGCGGACCTCGCCGCCCGATTGCTGCGCGAAGCCGTAGACCTGGCTGAGGCCAAGGCCGGTCCCCTTGCCCAGGCCCTTGGTGGTGAAGAAGGGCTCGAACACGTGCTCCAGCGTGTCCTGGTCCATGCCGGTGCCGGTGTCGGCGATCTCGATCTCGACGGTCGCGCCGTCCTCGACGGACCGCGCGCGCGTGACGATGGTCAGCCGGCCGCCGTCGGGCATGGCGTCGCGGGCGTTGGCGGCGATGTTCAACACGGCCGCTTCGAGCTGGCTGCGATCCGCGAGCGCGTCGCAAGCGTCGGACGAGAGCCGCGTCTCGATGACGATGCGCTCGCCGAGCGTCCGGTCGAGGAGGTCGCGCGTGCCGGCCACAAAGGCGTTCACGTCGATCGCCTCGGGCTTCAGGGGCTGGCGGCGGGCGAAGGCGAGGAGCTGCGAGGTGAGCGCCGCGGCGCTGGCGGACGCCTGCACGATCGCGCGGGCGAAGCGCAGGCGCTTCTCGTCGGCCAGGTCGTCGCGGCAGAGGAGGTCCGCGGACCCCTGGATCACGGTCAGGAGGTTGTTGAAGTCGTGCGCGATGCCGCCGGTCAGCTGGCCCAGCGCCTGCATCTTCTGCGACTGGCGGAGCTGCTCCTCGGCCTTGGCGCGCTCCTCCATCTGCGCTTCGAGGAGCGCGTTCGCCTCCGCCAGCGCCTCCGCGCGTTCCGACAGCGCGCGGTTCGCCTGGCGCAGCGCCGTCTGCGCCATGCCGAGCACCACCACCACCAGCGCCGCCAGCACGACGAGGAAGCCGAGAAGCAGATAGCGCGCGAGGCGGCGGGACAGCGGCTCACGCTCGACGTCGAGGAAGACGGTGCCGATCCGAGCGTCGCCGGTCGTGACGGGAGCCATGGCGCGGACGCTGCCGGGCGCCATCGGAGGGGCGCCCCTGCGCCAGGCCGGGCCGGCGCCGCCCGGCGGGACATAGCCGGCGAAGGGCGCGCCGTCGGCGTCGTAGATGCCGACCCAGCGGACCTGGCGGTTCGCGCGGAAGGCGTTCACCGCCTCCTGGGCCGCCTCGCGATCGTCGAAGTCGAGCGCGGCGGTGACGGTCGCGGCGAGGATGTCCGCCTGCACCTGCGTTTCGCGGATCTTGCCGGCGCGGTAGCCCGCCTCGTTCTGGATGATCACGCCCGTGCCCGCCAGGAGCAGGAACAGCGCGATGGCGAAGATGGTGGCGGGGCCGGCGCGCCAGGACTCGCCAAGGCGGGGGCGGAACCTCATCGGCGCTTGCTGCGCACGCTGACGGCGAGCGCCAGGAGCCGGGAACTGATCTGCAGCCCGCGGTCGGCGGCTTCGCCTTCGTCGATGAAGAAGCGGACCCGGCCGCTCACCATCGCGAAGTGGATCATGCCGCGCTGCCCGCCGGCTTCGGCGTCGGTCACCGTCAGGACGGGCGATCGGCTGAGCCCGGCGAGGACGCGGCCGGTCGCCTGCGCGCCCGACCCGCCGACAAAGGCCAGGTGGCAGCCGCCGGCCTCGGCGGGCGTCCGCATCCGGCGGACGACGACGGGATGGCCGTTCATCGCCTGGCCGGCGGCGGCGCGGTCGAGCGCGCGGCCGAACGGATCGGGGCCCACCACGCAAAGCTGGAAAGGCTGGCCGGCGCCGGGCGTGGCCGGGGGAGGCCAGGTCACGTAGCGGATGAAGCGGGGGAGGAAGGCCGCCTTCACCGCGTCCTCCGACAGCTGGGCCGGCGTGGGCTGCGACCAGAGAAGCCCCAGGCCGGTCGTCAGCAGGGCGAGACGGCGCAGTCCGGACCGCATCAGAAGCGGACGCGCGCGCCGGCGAAGACGCTCCGCTGCGGGCGCTGCGCCTGATTCGCGTCGTTGCTCTCGGCGTGATCGGGGCGGAGCAGGTTGCGGCCGGCCACGTAGAGGTCGAGATCGTCGGTCAGGCGGTACTCGAGGCGCGCGCCGGCCTCGGCATAGGCGGGAATGGCGGGATCGGTGTCGATGTCATCGACCAGGCGCGCGTCGATGGCGACGTTGAAGCGGGAGGTGACGTCGAAGCGCGTGCGGGCCAGCAGCTGGAAGTCCGGATCGTCGCCGAGCGACGCGCGGTTCGAGACGTCGGTCCGACCCGGTGCCACCTCGAAGTCCTTCCAGATCGTCGACGCGCCGAGGCTCAAGCGCCACCAGGGCGTGATCTGCGTGTCGGACCAGGCCTCTATGCCATAGCTGTGGCCGCGCAAGCTGTTGTCGAAACGGATCGGCAGGCCCCCGCCGGGCGCGAGCTCGGTGGTGCGGAGGTCGTCGTAGAGGTTGAAGAAGACGGACACCGACAGGTTGGTGTTCGAAACGGGCCGACCGCGATAGCCGCCTTCGAAGGCGATGAGCTTTTCCGAGCGGAAGCCGGTCGAGGGTAGGAGGATCGGCGGCGCGGAGAGCTGCCGGTCGATCCGCGACGGCGTGCGCACCGCGCGCGACACGGCGCCCCAGACGAGGTTGCGGTCGTCGGGCTGCCACGCGATCCGGAGGTTGGGCAGGAACTGGAAGCCGGTGAAGGTCGACCGTTCGAGCTTCAGCCCCGCCGTCAGCGAGAGCGTCGGGCCGAGGCTGATCCGGTCCTGCGCGAAGGCGTTGAAGATCCACAAGCGCCGGCTCGGCGGGTCGAGCTGGAACTGGTTCAGGTCGTTGATGAACTCGTCGCGGGTGGTGCGGACGCCGCCGCCGACCACGAGCTCGTGCGCACCCGCCGTGGCGTTGAACTGGCCTTCGACGTCGAACGTCTGGAGCGAGTCCTTGACGAGGATGAACTCGCGCTCGAACTCGTCGTAGAAGGCCTGGAGCTGGAACGAGGAGGAGGCGGTCAGCGTGCGCGACCAGCGCGCCAGGAGGTTGTGGCCCTTGTTGCCGTCGCCTTCGACGCGTTCCGCCTGGTTCCGGAACAGGTCGCCCTGGAAGGTGACGCGGTCGGCGTCGGCCCCGAAATCGGCGCGGAAGCCCGCTTGCCAGCCGTTGAACGAGTCGTTCCCGTCGAAGCCGACGCCGTCCGGCAGGTCCTCGCGAGCATGCCAGTTGGCGTAGACGCGGGCCGCCCCCGCATCGCCGATCGGGAGCCCGTGGCGGATCGCGGCCGTGCGCTCATAGGCGCCGGCTTCCGCGCGGACGAGCGTGCCGATCGTGTCCTGCGCGTCGCGGCTGACGACGCTGACGACGCCGTTGACCGCGTTGGGGCCGTAGAGCGTGCCGCCGGGACCGCTGATCACCTCGACCTGGTCGATGTCCTCGATCAGGGGGAAGTGGAGGTTCCAGAACACCTGCGACTGGAGCGGCGTGTAGATGGTGCGCCCGTCGATGAGGACGAGGAGCTTGTTCGCGGTCTCCGGGCCGTTGAAGCCGCGCGCGGTGATCGCGTACTGGCTCGCGTCGATCTGCTGAACCTGGAGGTTCGGCGCGATCCGGAGCGCTTCGGGCAGCGAGGTGGCCGCCGAGGCGCGGATGTCGTCGTCGGTGATGACGAAGAGCGCGGTGGGCGCGCCGCTCAGGGGTTCCTCGCGCTTGGAGGCGGAGCGCACGGGAAGCTGCGCCAGCTCCTCGATCGACAGGGCGGAGAGGTCCTGCTCGCCGATGTCGAGCGACGCCAACTCCTGCGCTTGCGCCGCGGCGGGCGCGCTGAAGGTCAGGCAACCCGCGCAGAGCGCGACCGCCGCCAGGCGCTCGCGCGCCAAGCGATTTCTGAAATCTGCC
>DASVSW010000217.1:0-5314 GCA_036387895.1 Sphingomonas sp. | reverse complement strand
CGCTCGGGCAGGTCGGGGAAGCCGTTCTCGCGCGCCTCGTCGAGCGTGCGGCCGGCGGGGTCGCGATAGACGCTGGTGGAGGAGATGGCGACGATCCGGCCCGCGTCTCCGCTGAGCTCGATGAGCTGGTCGGCGTCGGCGGCGTCGAAGGCGACCGTGTCGAGCAGCAGGTCGGCTCCTGATCCTAGCGCGCGGGCCAACGCGCCCGGCTCGGTGCGGTCGAGAGAGACGGCGGTCGCGCCGCGTCCGACGAACTCGGCGGGCAGGCCACCGCTCCGGCTCGCCAACGTCGCCGACCAGCCGCGGTCGAGCAGCGTCTCGGCGACGGCGCGGCCGATCTGGCCCGCCCCGATGATCAAGGCGTGCGGCATCGGTCCTCCTCCGACGGCCGGAGCCAGCCGTCATAGCCGATGACGGGGCCGATCATCGGCACGCCGACGGCGACATGGAGTCGGAAGCGGCCGGCCTCCTCCCACTCGCGCGCCTCCACACGAGGACCGAGGGCCCTGGGCAACGGCAAGCCGAAAGCGGACCAGCCGCGGAAGCGCATGGCCAGGCCTTCTTCGTCCCCGTCGAGCGCGAAGCGGAAGCGGAGCGGGCCGAAGCGCTCGACGAGATGGGGGCCGGACCGGGTGAAGCGGCTGGTGAACGCCTGGTCGGCGAAGCGGCGGGTCCAACGCTCGCCGTGATCCTCGGCGCGGATATGGACGTGGAGCGGAAACGTACCCGATCGCGGGAAGCGCATCGTGGTCGCGATCAGGCGTGCGAGCAGGCTTCTGCCGCGCGTCACCGTCGCCTCGCCCGCCCAGCCGGCGTCGCAGACCGGCGCGTGGAGCCGGCGCACGAGCGGGGGCAGCCGATCGAAGGCCGAGCCCATGACGCGGGCGTAGAGGGCGGGCGGGAGCGGGATCTCGTCGACATCGGTCGTGACCGCTAGTTTGGCGAGGAGCGGATCGAAGTCGGACAGCTCGAGCAGCGTTCCCGCATCCCGCGCGCCGGGTTCGACGAGACCCGCCAGGATGCGCTCCGCCACCAGCACGGCGGCGAGCGTCGGGATCTCCGGGCCGTCGCCGCCGGAAGCGAGCAGCGTCCAGCGCCGCGCGACGCCGATCCCTGCGCGCTCGCCCGTCAGCGTGACCATCATCGCCGAGCGGTCGCCGCCCCATCGCGCGGTCAGGCGCTGTAGCCGTCCGGCGAGGCCGGCGAAGACGCGGCCCGAGCGGACCAGGCCGAGCGCGACGGGCCAGCTCAACGCCCAGAGCGCCAGCGTCTGCCAGGCGAGTTCGGTCCCGGCGTGGAAGGCGACCGCCGGGCGGCCGGGCAGGCGCGCCGGCAAAAGATCGAGGTCGGGCACGTCGGCCTGCGCGAGCAGGCGACCGAGCGGCGGCTGGCCCGGCACGGCGTAGCGCTCGCGGCGGAGCTCCCGCCAGCCGATCGCCTCGTCCCAGCGCCTGCCGCGCCAGACGCGGACGGGCCGTCCTACCTGGCCCAGCATCGCGCGGGCGACCGACGGGCCGGCGCCGGCGCGATTGGACGCGCTGATCGAGATGTCGACCGACGCGACCCGATCGAGGTCTTGGGCGAGGCGGCGTACGGCGGCCCCGGAGAGCGCGGGAACGCTGGACGCACCCGCCACGACCGCGACGCCTGCGGCGCGGGCCGCCTCGTCCAGCGCGCCGACGCCGGAGACGAAGGCGCGGCCGTCGGCGAGGTCGAGATAGGACACGCCCGCGGCGATGCAGGCGCGCGGCACGGCGTAGCGGTCCCGGTCGAACGGACCGGCGGCGTCGATCACGAGCGCGGGGCGGCGTTCGGCGAGGAGCGGGCCCAGGTCGTGGTCGCGGTCCGCCGCGACGCCGGCGGCGCCGTCGAGCTCCGCCGCGAAAGCCTGCGCGCGTTCGGCGTTCCGTCCCGCGACGAGCAGCCGGTGCCCGCGCGCGGCGAGGCGGCGGGACAGGCGCGCGCCGAAGCCGCCATAACCGCCCAGCACGAGGATGGTCAGAGGACGCGGTCCCGGTCGGCGGGGTCGGGGAGCCAGCACGTCTCCCGCCGGCCGAACAGGCGGTAGCGGTTGCGCGCCACCGCGCGGTACACGACGTCGCGCAACCGGCGGGGGACGAGGCGGAACGCCGAGGCGGCGCCGCATGGCCAGCCCAGCCCTTCCCAGATCGCGATCACGGCGTCGCTGTCGCGCCGCGCGCGGTCATGCTCGACGACGATCAGCGTGTCGGGATCGGCGGGGTCGATCCCGTGCGCCCGGAACAGCGCGGCCCCGACCTCGCCCTGCATCGAGGCGAGGCGGAAGCGGCGGCGGCGGTCATTGCGGAGGATGAACCGCGCGTTGGCCGAGCAGAGCACGCATTCGGCGTCGAAGAGGATGATCGGGCCGTCGGACATGGTGCGGAGGCTGGCCCGCGCGGCCCATGAGGGCAAGTGGACCGATTGCCTCATGCCGGCCGCCCGGCCATGATCCGCGCGATCGAGGGAGACGGCGATGCGGTGGGCGTTGGTGCTGGGGATGGTGGCGGCGTCGGGGGCCGCGCAGGACGCGCCCACGGCCGCGACGACGGGGGCGAGCGCGCAGGGCGATCTGTCGGTGACGATCTACAACAACGACGTGGCGCTGGTGCAGGACGTGCGCCGGCTTCAGCTGCCGCAGGGGCGGACGCGGCCGAGCTTCCCGGACGTCAGCGCCGCGATCCGGCCGGAGACGGTGTCGCTGTCGGTCGCCGACGCGGCGGTGGTGGAGCAGAATTTCGACTACGACCTGCTCAGCCCCACCAGCCTGATGCAGAAGGCGGTGGGCGAGACGATCACGATCGTCCGCACCAACCCCGGCACGGGCGCGGAGACGCGCGAGCGGGCGCGGGTGCTGGCGGTGAACGGCGGCGTGGTGCTGGAGGTGGGCGGCCGGATCGAGGTCCTGCGCGACGACGGGCTGCCGGTGCGCGCGATCTTCGACAAGGTGCCCGATTCGCTCCGCGCGCGGCCGACGCTGTCGGTGACGCTGGCGAGCGCGCGGGCGGGAACGCGGCCGGCGACCCTGTCCTACCTGACGCGGCGCATGGGATGGGAGGCGGATTACGTCGCGCTGTTCGATCAGGCGCGGGGCGTGATCGACGTCCAGGGCTGGGTGACGCTCCGGAACCAGACGGGCACGACGTTCACCGACGCGCGCACGCTGCTGGTCGCGGGCGAGGTGGCGAGCGCGGAAGCCGACGAGAATCAGGGTTACTACCCGCGTCCGCCGCGCCGCCCGGGGCCGATGCGCGGGGCGGGAACCGAGACGGCGGCGCGCGAGCAGCTGGGCGACTTCTACCTCTACCCGCTGCCGGGCCGCACCACGATCGCGGACAAGCAGACCAAGCAGGTGAGCTTCCTCGACGTGAAGGGCGCGCGCGCCAGCTCGGGCTACGAGTTCGAGAATCCGTGGCTAGGAACCGCTCCTGAACCGCAAAGCGCCGCCAGCGTGCTGCGCTTCGCCAACTCGGCGGGAGCGGGCTTGGGCGACGCGCTGCCCGGCGGGACGGTGCGCGTCTACGTCCGCGATCAACGCGGGCAGCCGCAGTTCACCGGCGAGAACGCCATCGGCCACACGCCGCAGGGCTCGGAGATCAGCCTGCGCACCGGCGACGCGTTCGACGTGAAGGTGCAGCCCGTGGTGGAGTCGCGGACCAGGATGGGCGGCGACCGCTGGCGGACGGCGATGCGCTACACGCTGACCAACGCGCGCGCGACGCCGGTGACGGTCGCGCTGGCGCAAGGAGGGCTCGACTGGGGGTTCGTCGACACCCGCATCGTCGAGGAGAGCCGGCGCAGCCGCCGGCGCGACTCGAACGCGGCGGTGTGGGACGTCGAGGTGCCGGGTAACGGCAGCACGGTCGTGACCGCGGTGTTCGACACGCGCTTCTAGATGAGGCGCGCGCTCGTCCTGATCGTCGGGCTGCTGCTCGCGCCCAGCGCGGCCGCGCAAGACGCGCCGGCGGTGGTCGCCGCCGCGGGGCCGGAGCGCGTGGCGGTGACGGTCTATCGCGATCCGAACCGGCGGGGCGGGCAGGAGATGGACCTGGAGTGGCTCCAGGGGTTCGCGCTCATCACCGAGACGCGCACGGTGACGCTGCGGGCGGGGGCCGCCGTGCTGCGCTTCGAGGGCGTAGCGGGCGGGATCATACCGGCGAGCGCGATCGTGACGGGCCTGCCGGGCGGGACGATCGAGAAGAACCGCGACGCGCGGCTGCTGTCGCCCGCCTCCTTGGTCACGGGCGAGCTGGGGCGGCGGGTGACGCTGCGGCGCACCGATCGCGCGACGGGCCGGGTGCGCGAGGAGGAGGCGGAGGTCGTCGCGGCCGGGGCGGAGCAGGGCGTGGTGCTGCGCACGCCGGCGGGCGTGGAGAGCCTGCGCTGCTCGGGGCTGCCGGAAACGCTGGTCCATGCGGGCGTGCCGGCGGGGCTGTCGGCGAAGCCGGTGCTGAGCGTGACGACCGCGAGCCCGGCGGGCGGGACGGCGACGGTGACGCTGAGCTATCTGGCGTCCGGGTTCGACTGGACGGCGGCCTATGTGGCGACGGTCCGGCCGGACGGCCGGACGCTCGACCTCCATGGCTGGATGACGCTGGCGAACGGCAACCGCGAGGGTTTCCCGGACGCGGAGGTGCAGGCGGTCGCGGGGCGGCTCAACCGGGCGGCGGTGCGCGAGGTGGCGGAGGCCGCGGCCGAGCTGGAGCTGCGCTGTTATCCGCTGGGGACCACGACTTCCGACCTGCCGACGGAGACGGCGGAAGAGGGGGAGGAGATCATCGTGACCGGGTCGCGCGTGCTGCAGGCGGCGTTCGCGCCACCGCCGCCTCCGCCTCCCCCCGCGCCCATGGCCGAGCCGCCGCCGCCGGAGGATCTGGGCGACCTGAAGCTGTACCGCGTGCCCGAGCGGGTAGCGGTGTCGGCGGACGGGCAGAAGCAGGTGGCGCTGCTGGCGCGCGCGGGCGTGCCGTTCGAGCGGGTCTACCGCATCGCGCTGCCGCGTGCGGCGTCGGCACCGGCTACGCCGACGCGGATCGCGCTGATGATGCGGAACGAGAAGGCGCGCGGGTTGGGGCTGGCGCTGCCGGCGGGTAGCAGCGCGCTGTACCAGGAACGGCGGGGCGGCGGGCGGTTGCTGGCAGGGACGGGAACGGTCGCCGACACCGCCGAAGGGCAGCGCTTCCGGCTCGACGCGGGGCTGAGCCGGCAGGTGCTGGTCGAGCAGCAGGCGCGGCCGGTGCCGGGCGGCGGGGATGCGACGGTGGTCGCCACCAACGCCAACCCGTACCCCGCGGTG
>DASVSW010000216.1:0-5274 GCA_036387895.1 Sphingomonas sp. | reverse complement strand
CGCGGCGCTGCCGGCCTTCGGCTGGCGTCGCGTCGGGCTTACGCTCGCGCAAGGACCGGGGAGCCTGCGCGCGGCGCTGCCCGTGCTGGCGGCCTATTGCGCGTTCTTCCTGGCGATCGCGCGGGCGTTCCCCGGCGACGCGGCGACCGCTGAGGAGGTGGCGTTCCAGCTCACCATGCCGGGATTTCAGGAGGAGCTGTTCTACCGCGGCCTCCTGCTGTTCGCGCTCGACCGCGCGTTCACGGGCCGGGTGCGGCTGCTCGGCGTCGACTGGGGCTGGGGCGCGGTCCTGTCCTGCGCGCTGTTCGGGCTGGCGCACGCGTTCGGCTATTCGGACGGGGCGTTCTCGTTCGATCCGCTCTACATGGCCCTGACCGCGTTGCCGGCGTTCATCGGCGTGTGGCTGAGGCTGCGGACGGGCAGCCTGCTCTTGGCCGTCATCATGCACAATTTCGGCAACGCCGTGTCGTTGCTGATCTGAGCGGCGCCGGGCTCAGGCCGGCAACGTCAGCCGCGCGACCGCGCCGGCGGCGCGCGGCTCGAGGGTGAAGCGGCCGCCGAGCTGATCCGCCAGCATCGCCGCGATGCGCAAGCCCAGGCTGTCGCTCCGGTCCAGCTCGAAGCCCCGCGGCAGGCCGTGGCCGTCGTCCGCCACCTCGACGTCGACCGCGCCCTCCGTCCGGCGGAGCGCCACGTCGATGCGCCCGCCGGTCCGCCCCGCGAAGCCGTGCTCTATGCTGTTCGAGATCGCCTCGGCGACGACCAGCGCCACGGGGACCGCCTGTTCGGACGAGAGCGGCGCGTCCGCCTCGGCGCGGACGGTGAGGTCGACGCCCGTCCGCCCGCTCGCCTCGATCACGTCCGCGCACAGGGGCTGGAGGAAGTCCGCGAGCGAGCGGGTGCCGCCGCCCGCGTCGTACAGCTGGCGGCTGATGCGGCCGATCAGCGCCAACCGGCGCGACGCCTCGTCGAGCGCGGCGCGGGCGTCCTCGTGCGCGACCTTGCGGCGCTGGAGCGAAAGCAGGGCCGCGGCGACCTGGAGATTGTTCGACACGCGGTGCTGGAGTTCGCGGAACAGGAGCTCGCGCATCTCGGCGAGCCGGGCGCTCAGCTCGCGCTCGGCGGCGAGGCGCGCGTTGGCCAGCTGCATCCAGTGGACCAGCGCCACTTCCGTCCCCGTGACGAGCGCGTAGACGCTGAGCGCGATGATGACGTCCAGGTCGAGGCTGAACACGAGAGCGGGCGGGATGAACGCGTACCAGGCGATCAGCCCGCCGAGGACCGCCGCGAGCGCTCCCGATCGCCAGCCGAACAGGATGGAGGCGACCACCACGGCCGGAAAGAAGGTGATGAACGGGATGCCGGGCGGCAGCCACGGCCCGACCGCCGTGCGTGCAGCGAAGGCGAACGCGACGATCGCCAGCGTCGCGGCCGGGGCGACGATCGGATGGAGGCCGCGGACCGGCAGCCGCTCGAAGGCCGCCACCCCGGGCGAGGGGAGGGTCTGATCCGTCACGCGCCGCCGTCCTATCGCGACCGAGGGCTCCATGTCACCTTGATCGCGATCAAGCCCGCCGGATCGCGAAAGCGCGGTCGGGACCGATGGGCGCGGGCGTGAAGCGGAGCGCGCCGTCGCGCGCGTCCGCCGTCAGCTCTTCGACTACGCGGCCCGCCGCGGTGTCCCAGCCCGTGATCCGGTAGCGGCCCGCCTCCAGCCCCGGCACGCTCACAGTGGGTGCCACCGGCTCGACGTCGGCGCGGATCCGGCCGTCCGGCCCCAGCGCGCGGCGGCGGAGCAGCCAGACCAGCGCCTGGGCGTCGTCGCCGCACGCGAAACGATGGAAGTGCGTCGCGCCCACCGCGCCCGACAGGTTGCGCCGTCGGAAGCGCGTCCAGTCGATCAACGGCAGGAAGCCCGCCATCGCGCGCTGCGCTTCGCGCATGCCGGGCGTCAGCGTGTGCGGCCGGCGGTTGGGCCAGCGCATCCCGCCGCCCGCCCCGCCGCTGGCGAGGTGCGCCCAGGCCGTGTGGCGGAAGCACTCGTCGTCGAACGGCGCGGGCAGCGTCTTCTTCTTGTCCTTGAAGCTGTGGATCGGCCCGTGCTCGGTGTCGAGGAAGGGCCGGGCGTCCGTGATCTCATGGAGGCAGTCGCGCACCACCTTGCCCATCGCGACCGCGGGCGCGACGGTGTTCTTGGGGTCGTCGATCGACCGCTCGCGGTAGATGTGGATCGACGCGAAATCGAGGTCGGGGTGGCGGAAGATCGGCTCCGGCAGCGGCAGCTCGGGCCGCCACCACAGCTCCGGGCCGAACAGCGACACGGTCTGCGGATGGCTTCGGCCGTAGAGGCGCGTCTCGAGGTCGCGGACGTGATGCGACAGGTCGGCGATGAACTCGGGAAAGCAGTCGGCGCTGTCGCCGGCTTGCGCCGGGTGGATCTCGTTCCACAGGTCCCAGGCGAAGAGCGCCCCCGACCCGCCCCAGCGCTCGACCATGAACGAGAGGCGGCGCTTGATCGCGACCCGCGTCTCCGGGCAGGTCAGGAGCTCGGACGGGTGGCGGAGCGGCCCGCCCATGGCGCGGTTCCACGGATGGTGCCGCCAGTGGAGCCACATCCAGAAGGTGTCGACCGGCGTCCACAGGATCCGCATGCCCGCGCGCTCGCACAAGGCGAAGAGGTCGTCCCACAGCTGGACCATGTTGGGCGGGAACACGCCGGCCGGCCGCTCGAAATAGCGATGGCGTACCTGGGCGTACTCGACCATCAGCCGGAGCGTGTTGACGCCGTGGTCGATCAGATAGGCCAAGTGCCTCTCCACGGCGGGGAGGTCGCGGCGGCGGAACAGCCCTTCGAACTCGACCCAGCTGATCGCGTCGTTCTGGCCGATGGGGGTGAAGGGCCGCCCGTCCTCGTCGACGAAATAGGGCGCGCCGGGCGCGACGCCGATCCAGGGGAGGGCGGGACGGTCGCGGTCGTCGCGGGCCATCAGCGGGGGAACGGTCCAGGCATGCGGGCTGCTCCATAGCCGGCCGGGCGGCGATGGCTAGGCGGCGTTGAACGATCGGGCACGGGATCGGATCGACGCCGCACGTCCTTTCCGATTAGCTGGTTCAGCGGCCGCGCAGCCGCGACCAGACCCATCGCCAGAAGCGCGCCTCCAGCAGCAGGAGCTTGGCCAGCAAAGGCGGCGCGCCCGCGCGTTCGAGCGCGCGCGCGTCGGCGCGATCGCCCAGCACCAGCTTGAACAGGGCGACGCCGACCGCGAGCTCGACCGCAGTCAGGCCGGCCATGCCGATCCAGCGCAGCCAATCCCACCGGGCGATCAGCGCTTCCGACGCGTCGGGCACCAGCAGCTTCGCCACCCAAAGCCCCGAACAGGCGATCGCCAGCGTGCGGATCGCCACCACCTTCGGCGGCGCGCCCCGGAGCGACAGCGCATAGAGGAAGGGCAGGAACAGGCACCAGTCGATCAGCATCGCCGCTTCGCCCAACCGGGCCTCGCGCGACCAGTCGAGCGTCGCGCTCAGGTTCCAGGACGCGAGGAAGGCCACCGCCGCGACGGGCCAGAACCAATGGGCGCGGAGCAGGGAAGCCCGGGATGGCGGCAACATGGACTCCTCTCGCGACGCGCGGCTTTCGCGACCCTAGAGCGCGCGCCGCCGAACGCCAGCGCGACCGAAGCGGTTAACCCGAACCTAACCCGCCCGGTTTAGGCGGATGTGCGATGGGGCGGGAACTCACCGAATTGGGGCAGGTGGCGCTGCTGGCCTGCGCGCTGGCGGCGGTGAACTCCTGCGTGCCGCTCCAGGAGCGCGAGGCCGACCGCGTGGCGCAGGCGATCGCCGACGCGCGGCCGCTGCTCAGCCGGCTCGACCTCGACGTGCCCGACCTGTCCGCCGAGGACTGGACGCTGCCCGCCGCGACGCCGTCGCTGGGCGGGTCGCTCGCGCCCCCGCCTTTCGAGCTCGCCGCGCGGAGCGCGGGCGACGCGGACCGGGCGCTCGAATGCCTGACGGAAGCGGTCTACCACGAGGCGCGCTCGCAAGGCGAGGACGGCCAGCGCGCGGTGGCGCAGGTGGTGCTGAACCGCGTCCGCGACCGCGCCTTCCCCGCCAGCGTCTGCGGCGTCGTCTACCAGGGCTCGCACCGCCGCACCGGTTGCCAGTTCAGCTTCACCTGCGACGGCTCGCTCGCCCGCCGGCGCGAGCCGGGCGCGTGGGAACGGGCGGAGGCGGTCGCGCAGGCGGCGTTGTCGGGCCAGGTCTACGCGCCCGTCGGGTCGGCGACGCATTATCACGCCGACTACGTCTCGCCTTGGTGGGCGCCCAGCCTCGCGCGGATCGGGGCGGTGGGCGATCACGTCTTCTACCGCTGGCGGGGCGCATTGGAGCGGGCTCTCAGCTTCCGCCAGAGCTACGCCGGCGCGGAGCCGGGGGTGGGCCGCTCGGCGGGCGTGACGGTCGCGCGCGCGGCGCCGGCCGCGCTGTCGGAGGAGAGGGGCGGCGTCACCGTCCACCGCGGCGTCGCTTCGCCCCTGGCCCCCCGGCCCGTCGTGGTCAGCGCAGGGGTGCGCGTCCACCGCAACCTCGACCCGGGCGAAGAGGCCGCGGAGTGGTCGGGCGCCTACACGATCGACGGAGCCGCGATCGGCGCGGAGGCCGATCCTAGCTGACCCCCCCCTAGCTGACCCCCGACGCCGCGCCCGCGAACATCAGCGGCCGGTCGAGTAACGGCGAGTCCGCGCGCACCACGCGTATGCGGTGCATCGACTGGTCCACGGGATCGAGCACGAACATGCCCGCGTCGCGGTGCGCCACCAGCCAGTCGCGGTGCGCCGCCGTGATCCGCTGCCCCGGCACCAGCCGCGGCACGGCGGGCGGCGACGGCGCGATCAGCTCGGCGGCGATCCGCCCTTCCGCCTCCTCGTAAGCGACCTCCTCCGTGTCGGCGAAGAACGCCTCCGCGGCCGGCATCGCCCGGTCGATCGACAACGTGCCCGCACCCGGCAGCCGATCCGCGTCGCGCGGCAGCAGCGACGGATCGCTTCGCACCTTGTCCGACAGATCGGTCAGCGCCTTCACCAGCGTGCGGATCTGGCTCGACGAGGTGCCCGGGCCGATGATGAACAGGAGGTGCCGGCTTTCGCACAGCCCCGGCGCCACATGGTGGTTCTCGTACAGCCAGTCGTCGGCGGCGTAGCCCGACACGCCCAGGCCCGACAGGTCGACGAGGATATGGCTGCCGTCGAGCTCGCTCGCTTGGGGCAGGCGGTC
>DASVSW010000215.1:0-13661 GCA_036387895.1 Sphingomonas sp. | reverse complement strand
CTAACAGCAGCCGATCGACCGCAGTCGGGTCGAGCGCCACCGCGACCAACCCGTTCTTGAACGCGTTGCCCGCGAAGATATCGGAAAAGCTCGGCGCGATCACCGCCTGGAGCCCCATGTCGCGCAGCGCCCAGGCGGCGTGCTCGCGGCTCGACCCGCAGCCGAAATTGTCGCCGGCGATCAGGATGGGCGCCCGCGCGTAGGCCGGGTCGTCGAAGACGTTGCCGGGCCGGGCGCGGACCGTCTCGAACGCCCCCTTCCCCAGGCCTGCGCGCGTGATCGTCTTGAGCCAGCGCGCGGGTATGATGACGTCCGTGTCGACGTTCGCCGCGCCGAACGGATAGGCGCGGCCCGACACGGACGTCACCGCGCGCATCAGTCGGCGGCCGCAGGGAAGGCGGGGAGCTTCGCGACGTCGGCGGGCTCGTGCTGGATGATCACCGTCGCCTTGAGGTTCGCCGCCATCTTCTTGAAGCGGTCGAGCGAGGCGAGCGTGTCGGCGCGGTCGGTGTTGAAGCTCGGCACGCCGTTCGCGTCGTAATTCTCCTGGAAGTGCGCGAGGTCGCCGGTCAGCAGCACCGGCCCCTTGTTCTTCAGGCGCACGAGGAGCGAGTGGTGGCCGGGCGTGTGGCCGGGCGTGTCGACGATCACGACGCTGCGGTCGCCCCACACGTCCTTGTCGCCGCGGAGCTGCTCCACCTTGCCGCCGCCGGAGATCCAGCGGGCGAGCGGCGCGGGGTCGGGTGCGCCGAAGCCTTCGCGCTTCGGGCCGGTGAGCGCGGCCCAGTCGCCGGCGCCGATCATCAAGGTCGCGTCCGGCAGATCGCGGGCCTGGCCGGTATGGTCGCCGTGATAGTGGCTGATGCCGACGCGCGTGACGCGGGCGGGGTCGACGCGGAGCTCGCGCAGCTGCTCGACCACGGTCCTGGGGATGTTCAGCCGCGCTTCCGGCCCCTCGCGCGCGGCGACCGGGTAGCCGGTGTCCCAGAGGAGGTAGTCGTCGCCGTGGCGGACGAGGTAGCAGCTGGCGACCAGCGACTTCGTCACGCCGTCATAGGCGTGGGTGTCGGAGAAGGCCGCGATCGGCGCCGGCGACTTGGTCGAGCCGCAGTCGAGCCGCGTCAACGTGACGGGCGCGGCCGGCCCCTGCGCCGAAACCGAATAGGCCGCGACGCCGCTCACGACGCAACCGAACACCAAGGCGAACAACGCTCTCTTCATGTCTTCATCCCCTCCCCACAAGGTCCCTCACGTCCGTCAGCCGCCCCGTCACGGCTGCCGCCGCCGCCATCGCGGGCGACAGGAGGTGCGTCCGGGCCCCCGGACCCTGACGCCCCACGAAATTCCTGTTCGACGTCGACGCGCAGCGCTCGCCCGGCGGCACCTTGTCCGGGTTCATGCCTAGGCACATCGAGCAGCCGGGCTCGCGCCAATCGAAGCCGGCTTCGGTGAAGATCCGGTGAAGCCCTTCCGCTTCCGCCTGGCGCTTCACCAGGCCCGAGCCGGGCACCACCATCGCGCGGACGCCGTCCGCGACGCGCCGGCCGCGCGCGACGGCGGCGGCGGCGCGCAGGTCCTCGATGCGGCTGTTGGTGCAGCTGCCGATGAAGACGTGGCCGACCGCCACGTCCTGCATCCGCGTGCCGGGCGTGAGGCCCATGTAATCGAGCGACCGGCGCGCCGCTTCGCGCTTCGAAGCGTCGGGATAGGCGTCCGGGTCGGGAACGGTGCCGGTGATCGGCACCACGTCCTCGGGGCTGGTGCCCCAGGTCAGCGACGGCGCGATGTCCGCGGCGTCGAGCCGCACGCTGCGGTCGTACGCAGCACCCGGATCGGTCGGCAGCGTCCGCCACCAGGCGACGGCGCGGTCCCAGTCTTCGCCGCTCGGGGCCATAGGACGGCCCTTCAGATAAGCGAACGTCGACTCGTCGGGCGCGATCAACCCGGCGCGGGCACCCGCCTCGATCGACATGTTGGCGACCGTCAGGCGGCCCTCGACCGAGAGCGAACGGATCGCCTCGCCGGTGAACTCGATGACATGGCCCGTCCCGCCCGCGGCGCCGATCCGGCCGATGATCGCGAGGATCACGTCCTTCGCGGTCACGCCGAAGCCTAAGCTCCCGTCGACGCGGACCTCCATCGTCTTCGACGGCGCGAGCAGCAGCGTCTGGGTGGCGAGCACATGCTCGACCTCCGACGTCCCGATGCCGAAGGCGAGCGCGCCCAGCGCTCCGTGCGCGGAGGTGTGGCTGTCGCCGCACACCAGCGTCGCGCCGGGCAGCGTGAAGCCCTGCTCGGGGCCGACCACATGGACGATCCCCTGATCGGGGGAGAGCGCGTCGATATAGGGGACGTCGAACTCGGCGACGTTGCGGCGGAGCGCGTCGAGCTGCGCCGCGCTCTCCGGATCGGCGATGGGCAACGCCCGGCCGTCGGCGTCGACGCGCGGCGAGGTCGGCAGGTTGTGGTCGGGGACGGCGAGCGTCAGGTCGGGGCGGCGGACGCGGCGACCGGCTTCGCGCAGGCCCTCGAACGCCTGCGGGCTCGTCACCTCGTGGACGAGGTGGCGGTCGACGTAGAGGAGGCACGTCCCGTCCTCGCGCCGTTCGACCACGTGCGCGTCCCAGATCTTCTCGTACAGCGTGCGTGGCGGCGTCCCCATCCCGCCGCAATGGTTAACGAACATGGGAGGCCCGGCAAGCCGTCGCATGTTCGTCGCTTCGTCGCGGCGCGCTGTATCCGCGTCGGCTGTTGCGCGCATGACACAGCAAGGGACGGAGGAGATATGCGATGCGGGTGCGGTATGCGTTCTTGGCGGCGCTCGCGGCGGCGGCGATGACGTCGGCGGTCGAGGCCCGCACCGAGCCGGACGCCGCGACGCGGGCGAAGAGCTTCGACGTGCTGCTCCGTCGGCTGGACCATTACGTCTTCCCGGAGAAGGCGCAGGCGGTACGCGAACGGCTGCTCGCCAACCGCGCGGCCCATCTCGCCGCGCCGGACACCGCGTCGTTCATCGAGGCGGTGAACGCGGACCTGCTGGCGACCTCGCGCGACAAGCACCTCCACCTGTTCCTGCACGACGACGGGCAGGCGCCGGCCGACCGCGCGGACGCCGGGTACGGGATCGCCCGGGCAGGCTGAAGCAGCGCGGGCGCGCCACGATCATGGGCCAGACCACGGGCGGCGGCGGCAACCCGAGCGCGGGCATGGGCCTGGAGAGCGATCTGGTGGTCGTGGTGATGCCGATCGGCGTGATGCACCCCGTCATCCCCGGGCCGGGCTGGGAAGGCGTAGGGATCGCGCCCGACCTCGCCGTGCCCGCGGCCGAGGCGGAGGCGCGGGCGCTCCAGGCGATCGGCTAAGCCTCTTTCGGCGACGTGTAGGAGGCGTCGTGCGCGACGGGGACGTCGCGCTTCTCGCGCAACGCCTGAAGGACCGCCGCAAAGTCGGTGCGAGCGCGCCAGCCTAGCCTGCGCTCGGCGCGCGACGCGTCGTAGACGCGGTCGATCGTCTCCGGCAGCCGCCAACCGCGCGCCGCGTAAAGCGCCGGGGCGTCGGGGAAGCGGCGCGCGACGACGGTCGCCGCGTCGCATCGCAGCTCGTCCAGGTCCTCCCGGCGGAACGGCGTGGCCGCGGACAGCACGAACAGGTCGAATCCCAGCTCCGGCGCGCGGTCGAGCGCCAGCAGATGCGCCTCCGCCGCGTCCTCGACGGTCAGTCGGCGATGGAGCAGCTCGTTCGCCTTCATGTTCTCGCCGGACAGCTCGCGATGGGTGTCGTCCTCCTCCGGGAAGAAGCGGCCGGTGCGCAAGACGAGGACGGGCAGGCCGTGCTCCTCGTGGACGAGACGGCACAGCTGCTCGGCGGCGAGCTTGGTGATCCCGTAGACGTTGCGCGGCTCCAGCGGGCTCAGCGTCTCGTCGATCCAGACGGCGTCTCCGCCACCCTCGCGGATCGCCCGGCTGATCATCAGCGACGTCGTCGAGGTGAAGACGAACCGGTCGCACCCGTCTGCTACGGCGCGCTCCAGCAGGTTGAGCGTGCCCGTGACGTTCACGTCGACGAACGCCTGGCGCGGGTAGCGGGCGATGTCCGGCTTGTGGAGCGCCGCGGCGTGGATCACCGCCTGCGGCCGGGCGCGCGCGAAGGCGGCCTCGACCGCGGCGCGGTCGGCGACGGAGCCGACGACCTGCGTATGCTCGCCCGCCGCGACGTCCATGCCCACAACCTCATGCCCCGCCCGCGCCAGCAGCGGCGCGAGATGGCGGCCGAGCCAGCCCGACGAGCCGGTAAGGAGGACGCGCATCGGTTCAGTCGGTGCGGTGGTCGGCGACGATCCGGCCGGTCGCGGCCAGCTCCGTCTCGTGGCTCTCCTCGCGCCAGGTCTCGGCGAGCGCTTGGCGCTCCCAGTCGAGCATCGCGGGATGGGCGAGAACGCGGTCGACCCAGGCCCCGCCCGCCTCGCCGACGTCGATCCCGTAGGTGCGGACCCGATAGGCGACGGGGGCGTAGAAGGCGTCGGCGGCGGTGAAGTCCGGCCCGGCGAGCCAGGGGCCGCCGAACCGCTCCAGCCCCTCCGCCCATAGCTCGCGGATGCGGGCGACGTCGCGCTCCAGCCGGGCCGAACCGGGCGCGGGCTCGACGCGGACGCCGACGTTCATCGTCCGCTCGTTGCGGAGCGCGGAGAAGCCGCCGTGCATCTCGCAGACGGCGCTGTAGCCCCAAGCGCGCGCGGCTTCGTCCGTCGGCCAGACGCCGGGGTGGCGCTCGGCGAGGTAGAGCGCGATGCCGAGCGACTCCCAGACGGTGCGACCGCCGTCGATCAGCACCGGCATCTGCCCCGTCGGCGAGAAGGCGCGGAACGCGGCCCAGTTGTCGTCGGCGGCGAAGGGCTCGACGCGGTCCTCGAACGCGATGCCCAGCGCGCGCATCAGGATCCAGGGGCGGAGAGACCAGCTGGAGTAGTTGCGGTTCGCGGTGACGAGGGCGTAGCCCATCGAACTAGGCGACGTACGCCGCCGTCGTCTTCGCCTTGACCTCGTCCGCGGTCACGCCGGGCGCGAGCTCGATCAGCTTGAACGGCGACCGGTGGTCCGGCCGCTGGAACACGGCCAGGTCGGTGATCACCATGTCGACGACGTTCCGGCCCGTCAGCGGCAGCGTGCAGGCGGGGATGAGCTTCGGGCTGCCGTCCTTCGACACATGCTCCATCACCACGATGATCTTCTTGACGCCCGCGACCAGGTCCATGGCGCCGCCCATACCCTTGATCATCTTGCCGGGGATCATCCAGTTGGCGATGTCGCCGTTCTCCGCCACCTCCATCGCGCCAAGCACCGTCAGATCGATGTGCCCGCCGCGGATCATCGCGAAGCTGTCGGCCGATGAGAAATAGGCGGAGTGCGGCAGTTCGGAGATGGTCTGCTTGCCGGCGTTGATCAGGTCGGGGTCGACCTCGTCCTCATACGGGAACGGGCCGATGCCGAGCATCCCGTTCTCCGACTGGAGCGTCACGGTCATGCCGGCGGGGATGTTGTTCGCCACCAGCGTCGGGATGCCGATGCCTAAGTTGACGTAGAAGCCGTCGCGCAGCTCGGCGGCGGCGCGGGCGGCCATCTGGTCGCGGGTCCAGGGCATCAGGCGGCCTCCCTCTGACGCACGGTGCGGAACTCGATCTTCTTGTCGTACGGCGCGCCGACGATCATCCGCGTCACATAGATGCCCGGCAGGTGGATCGCATCGGGATCGAGGCTGCCGGTCGGCACCACCTCCTCCACCTCCGCCACGCAGACGCGGCCGGCGGTCGCCATGGGCTGGTTGAAGTTGCGCGCGGTCTTGCGGAACTGGAGGTTGCCGCTCTCGTCGGCGCGCCAGCCCTTGATGATCGACAGGTCGGCGCGGATGCCGCGCTCGAGGATGTACTCCTCGCCGTCGAAGACCTTCACCTCCTTGCCCTCGGCGACCAAGGTGCCGACGCCCGTCTTGGTGTAGAAGCCGGGGATCCCTGCGCCCCCCGCTCGGCAGCGCTCGGCGAGCGTGCCCTGCGGGCAGAACTCCACCTCCAGCTCGCCGGCGAGGTATTGGCGCTCGAACTCCTTGTTCTCGCCGACATAGGAGGAGATCATCTTCCTGACCTGTCGGCTGCGCAGGAGCTTGCCCAGGCCCTCGTTGTCGACGCCGGCGTTGTTGGACGCGATGGTCAGGCCGGTCACGCCCGACGCCTGGATCGCGTCGATCAGCCGCTCGGGGATGCCGCACAGGCCGAAGCCGCCTGCGCAGATCGTCATGCCGTCGTGGAGCAATCCCTCCAGCGCGGCGGCCGCGTCCGGGTAGAGCTTCTGCATGCTGGTCCCTCCGTTCGGCCCGCGCGATAGCGAGGCGCGTCGGAGCGCGTCAAGGTGAATGGCGGTTCAGGTTGGCGGGTCAGAAGGTTCCGATCGGCAGCCCCAGCACCCGCTCCAGCTCCGCCAGCGCCTGAGCCTCGCCCGACACCTTGATCGCCGCCATGCCCATCACGGCGGCGGGTTTGCAGTTGATCCCGAGGTCGTCGAGATAGACGCACTCGGCCGCGGGGACGCCGAGGCGCTCCACCATCATGGCGTAGATGCGCGGGTCGGGCTTGCGTACGCCGACCTTGCTCGACTCGATCACCTGGTCGAAGCGCGCGAGGATGGCCGCGACCTCCGCGGCCTTGGCCGGGTCGCCGTGCATGTCGGCGGGGACGTTGTTGGTGATGCAGCCGAGGGCGAAGCCATCCGCCTTCAGCCGGTCGATCGCGGCCACCATCCGCGGCCGGACGTCGCCCGCGAGTACCGCGAGCACGTCCGCCCCGCGCAGCTCATGGCCGAGCCGCGCCGCTTCTTCGGCGAACAGGCGGTCGAAGGCGGCGGCGTCGATCTCCGCGCGTTCGAACATGGCCCAGGCGTTCGCGTCCGGATCGGCGGCGTTGACGCGGCGGATCAGGTCGCGGGGCAGTCCGCGTGTCTGCTCCAGCCGGTTGAACGCCTCGAAGGGCGACGACGTCACGACGCCGCCGAAATCGAACATGACGGCGCGATAGGTCACTGGTGAGCCAGCCTCAGACCGGGGCGCGGCCAGCGCGTCTTCACCAGCCGCCCGGTGCCGGACAAGGTGATGTACGCGTCGCGCATGTCGTCTCCGCCGAACGCGATGTTGGTGGTGAACGGGTCGGCCGTGGGCACGAACTCGACCAGCTCGCCCTCCGGGCTGACCACGCTGATCCCGCATTCGCCGATGGTGGCGACGCAGATGTTGCCGTTCTCCTCGACCGCGAGCGAGTCGAAGAACTTGTATCCGCCGGGGCGATAGAGCGGGACGCCAGGTCCGCCGAGGCCGGCGGTCAGGTCGACCTCGCCGGGCGCCGTCACGTGATAGGCGGTGAGCCGGCACGTCCAGGTCTCGGCGGCGTAGAGGCGGCGGCCGTCGGGGGACAGGCCGACGCCGTTGGGGTTCTCCGACGGGAAGATCGCCTCGCGCAGGAAGCTCCCGTCCGCGCGGGCGTAGAAGATGCCGGTGACGTCGCGCGTCCGTTCACGCGTCTTGCCGTGGTCGGTGAACCAGAAGCCGCCATGGCCGTCGAACACGAGGTCGTTGGGGCCGCGCAAGATGCAGCCGTGGTCGCCGTCGCGGTACAGCATCTCGACGGCGCCGGTCGCGAGGTCGACCCGCTCGATCCGCCCGCCCGAATAGTCGCGCGCCTGGCCATGCGGGATGAGCAGGCCGCCCTGCTCCCGATACTTGAACCCGCCGTTGTTGCAGCAATAGAGCTTCCCGTCGGGGCCGATGGCGAGACCGTTGGGGCCGCCGCCCGGCTCGGCCACGACCGTCTTGCTCCCGTCCGGCGACACGCGCGTGATCCGGCCCGCGGCGATCTCGACGAGGACGACCGAGCCGTCGGGCATGACCACCGGGCCTTCGGGGAAGCGTAAGTCCTCGGCGACCGGTTCGAACTCGTACATGCCCCTCGCTCCTCCGTTCGTCGGCGGCTATGTGGCCCGGAACGCGACCCCAAGCCAAGGACCGATCGATGCTCGACACGTCGTACGACGCCGACCTCCGCCTGTTCGTCGACGGGGCCTGGGCCAGCGGCGAGGGCCGCGACACGGGTCCGGTGTTCAACCCGGCGACCGGCGAGACGATCGCCGAGGTGCCGCTGGCGACGCCCGCAGACCTCGACGCCGCCCTCGCGGCCGCGGAGCGGGGCTTCAAGGAATGGCGGGCGACCGACGTGGAGGCGCGTGCCGCGATCCTGCGGAAAGCCGCGGCGCTGATGCGAGAGCGGACGGAGCGGATCGCGACCTTGCTGACGCGCGAGCAGGGAAAGCCGATCGCAGAGGCGCGCGGCGAGGTGGCGGGCTCGGCGCAGCTGTTCGATTGGTATGCGGAGGAAGCGAAGCGCGCTTACGGCCGCGTGCTGGTGCGCCCGTCCGGGCAGCGGTCGATCGTGCTGAAGCAGCCGGTGGGACCGGTCGCGGCGTTGTCGCCCTGGAACTTCCCCGTCTATCTCATGGCGAAGAAGCTCGCGCCCGCGCTGGCCGCCGGTTGCTCGGTGATCTGCAAGCCGCCGGAGGAGACGCCGGGCTGCACGTCGGCCTTCTTCGCCTGCCTCGTCGACGCCGGGCTTCCGAAGGACGTGGCGCAACTCGTCTTCGGCGTGCCGGACCAGGTGAGCCGTCACCTCATCGCCTCCGACGTGATCCGCAAGGTCAGCTTCACCGGATCGGTGCCGGTCGGCAAGCACCTGCTCAAGCTGGCGGCCGACGGCGTGAAGCGCACCACGATGGAGCTGGGCGGCCACGCGCCCGTCCTGATCTTCGCCGACTGCGACCTCGAGAAGACGCTGGACATGGTCGTACCGCAGAAGTTCCGGAACGCCGGCCAGGTCTGCGTCTCGCCGACCCGCTTCTACGTCGAGGAGCCGATCTACGACGCCTTCCTCCGCGGCTTCGCCGAACGCACGGCGAAGGTGGCGGTGGGCGACGGCCTCTCGCCCGAGACCCGGATGGGGCCGCTCGCGAACCGGCGGCGGCCGGACGCGATCGCCGCGCTGGTCGACGACGCCGTCGGCAAAGGCGCCCGCGCGCTCGCGGGCGGCGAGCGGGGCGACGGCGGCTATTTCTACCGCCCGACGCTGCTCGCCGACGTGCCGCTGGAGGCGGACATCATGTCGTCGGAGCCGTTCGGACCGGTCGCGGTGACGCGGTCGTTCAAGAGCATGGACGAGGCGGTCGAGCAGGCGAACCGCCTCCCCTACGGCCTCGCCGCCTTCGCCTTCACGGAGAACGGCCGGCGCGCGAACCTGCTGGGCGACGCGCTGGAGGCGGGGATGGTCGGGATCAACGGCTTCGGCATCTCGGTCCCGGACGCGCCGTTCGGGGGCGTCAAGCAGTCGGGCTTCGGCTCCGAGGGCGGGATCGAGGGGTTCGACAGCTATTGCGTGACCAAGGCCATCCATCAGGCTTAGCATCGGGGAAGGACCGCCACCCCCGCGCAGGCGGGGGTCCATAGACTCCGAACCGCAGAGTGTATGGACCCCCGCCTTCGCGGGGGTGGCCGATTTGGGAGAGGCGTGAGTGAAACGAACCGGCGGCCGCATCCTCGTCGACCAGCTGCTAGCACAGGGGTGCGAGCGGATCTTCACCGTGCCGGGCGAGAGCTTCCTCGCCGTGCTCGACGCGCTCCACGACGCCTCCGCGATCCAGACGGTGGTGTGCCGGCAGGAGGGCGGCGTCGCGTTCATGGCCTGCGCCGACGGGGCGCTGACCGGCCGGCCGGGGATCGCCTTCGTCACGCGCGGGCCGGGCGCCACCAACGCCTCGATCGGCGTCCATGTCGCGCGGCAGGACAGCCAGCCGATGATCCTGTTCATCGGCGACGTCGACCGCTCCACGCGAGACCGCGAGGCGTTCCAGGAGGTCGACTTCCAGACTATGTTCGCCCCGCTCGCGAAATGGGCGGCGCGGATCGACGACGCCCGGCGCTTGCCCGAATACGTCGCGCGCGCCTACGCCACCGCGATGAACGGCCGGCCGGGGCCGGTGGTGCTCGCGTTGCCGGAGGACATGCTGCTCGACGAAGTGGAGGCGGTGGACCGGCCGCGGGTGGAGCGGGCGGTTCAGGCCGCCGATCCGATTCTGACCTGCGATCTGGGCGGGATGATCGGCGAAGCGGAGCGGCCGGTCGTGATCGTCGGCGGCGCGGGCTGGGACGCGCGGGCCAGCGCCGACTTCGCTATGTGGGCCGAACGCTCGGGCGTGCCGGTCGCGGCCGCCTTCCGCCGACAGGACGCGGTGCCGAACACGTCGCCGGTCTGGGCGGGCAATCTGGGCTACGGCCCGAACCCTAAGCTGCTCCAGCGCATCCGCGACGCCGACCTGCTCATCGTCGCCGGCCCGCGGCTAGGCGAGGCGACGACCGACGGCTACCAGCTCATCACACCTGAGCATCCGGGTCAGCGGCTGGTGCACGTGCATCCGGATCCCGAGGAGCTGGGCAGCGCCTATCAGACCGATCTGGCCATCTGCGCGGGCATGGCCGAGTTCGCGGACGCGGTGCTGGCGATCGACATCGAGCCGCTTCCCGCAGGGCCGGAGGCGCACGCCGACTATCTCGCATGGTCCACGCCCAAGCCTCGCGAGGGCGTCGCGATGGATCTGGGCCCATGCGTGCTCGCGATGCGCGAGCGGCTGCCGGCGGACGCGATCATCTGCAACGGGGCGGGCAACTATTCGGGCTGGTGGCACCGCTACTGGCGCTACGCCGGGCCGGGATCCCAGCTCGCGCCGACGGCGGGCGCGATGGGCTACGGCCTGCCCGCGGCGGTGGCGGCGTGTTTACGGCATCCGGAGCGCGTGGTGGTGGCGCTGGCGGGCGACGGCGACTTCCTGATGAACGGGCAGGAGCTGGCGACCGCGGTCCAATACGGCGTGTCGCTGCTGGTGATCGTGGTCGACAACGCCGCTTACGGCACGATCCGGATGCACCAGGAACGCGAGTTCCCCGGCCGCGTGTCGGCGACGGGCTTGCGCAACCCCGACTTCGCGGCGCTGGCGCGCGCGTTCGGCGCCTGGGCGGAGACGGTGGAGCGGACGGAGGAGTTCGCGCCTGCGCTGGAGCGGGCGATGGCGGAGGGCGGCGTGCGGCTCCTGCACGTCAAGACGGACGTCGAGGCGATCACGCCCGGGCTGACGTTGAGCGGGGTGCGGGGAGGCTGATCCTTGATCCTCCCCGAGCTTGTCTCGGGGAGGGGGACCGCGCCCGCAGGGCGTGGTGAAGGGGCGGCGGCGAGACGCCGCGTGCGCGGCGGGCCCCTCCGTCCGGCTTTGCCGGCCACCTCCCCGAGCGAAGCTCGGGGAGGATCAGGTTAGATCGACCGGCGCGGCGGGGCTGTTCGGGCCGACCTCTCCCCTGCTCCCCTCGCCGACCTTGCCGCTGGGGTGTTCCGCCCGCCCGATCGCGTCGTCCGCGCCGGGACCGCGGGTCGGTTCGCGGTGGCCGCCGGCCTGGCGGTGCTCGTCGAGCGTGGGGTCGAGGTCGTTGTTGTTCGACTTGCCGTTGCCGCTATGCTCTTTCATGCGCTCGCTCCTTGTAGGGGGGTGAACGCGTGGCGAACGGGCGTGATCCTCACTCCGCCGCGAGCACCTCCCGTTCCGCGGCGAGTTCATCGGCGAACCACGCGCAGGTCTTCTCCAGCCCTTCCTCCAGCGAGACGCGCGGCTCCCAGCCGAGCAGCGCCTTGGCGCGGCCGATGTCGGGGCGGCGGCGGCGCGGGTCGTCTTGGGGCAGCGGCTTGTAGACGAGACGGTCGCGCGTGCCCGTCATCTCGACGACGCGGTCGGCGAGCTCCTTGACGGTGAGTTCGACCGGGTTGCCGAGGTTGACCGGCTGCATGCCGTCGATGTCCGCCTCCATCAGCCGGATCAGCCCCTCGACCATGTCGGAGACGTAGCAGAAGGACCGCGTCTGGGTGCCGTCGCCGTAGATGGTGATCGGCTGGTCGGACAGCGCCTGGCAGATGAGGTTCGACACGACGCGCCCGTCGTCCGGGTGCATCTGCGGGCCGTAGGTGTTGAAGATACGCGCTACGCGCACCTCGGCGCGGCCCATGCGCGCGTAGTCGAAGGTCAACGCCTCCGCCGCGCGCTTGCCCTCGTCGTAGCAGGCGCGAGGTCCCGTGCAGCTCGTCCAGCCGCGGTAGTCCTCGGCTTGCGGATGCACCTCCGGATCGCCGTACACTTCGCTCGTCGAGGTGAGGAGGAAACGCGCGCCGGCCTTCTCCGCGAGGCGGAGCAGGTGATGCGTGCCGACGACGTTGGTCAGCATCGTGTGCTCGGGGTCCGCCTGGTATTGCGGCGGCGAGGCGGCGCAGGCGAGGTTGTAGACGCGCGTGATGCGGTGCGCCTGCGTCATGACCGACTTGGGCAGCGGGCCGACGATGTCCGCCTCGACGAAGCGGAAGCCGGGCCGCCCTTCGAGCAGGCGGAGGTTCGAGGGCCGGGCGGTCTGAAGGTTGTCGAGGCAGAGCACCTCGTGGCCCTCGTCGAGCAACCGGGCGCACAGATGCGAACCGATGAAGCCGGCGCCGCCCGCCACCAGGATCAGCGCGCCGTCGGATCTCGCCATGGATGCTCTCCTCTTATCGATCCCGCTCATGCCGCTTGGGCCGCGACGGCGGGTTGGGGTCGGGCCACCGCGCGGAGATGCGACTCCAGCTCGGCGGCGCGATGGGTTGCGGTGTGGGCGGCCAGCACGCGCGCGCGCGCCGCTTCGCCGAGCGCACGGGCGTCCGGACGGTCGAGCGCGGCGATCACGTCGGCGCCCGCGTCGGCGAGGACGATCTCGCAGTCGGGGGCGAAAAGCTGGTCGAGGCCGTCCCAACGGTCCGAGATGATCGGCGTGGCGCAGGCCGCGGCCTCGAACAGGCGCACCGACGGCGACCAGCCGGCGGCGATCATGTCGGCGCGGGTGACGTTGAGCGTGAAGCGCGACGCCGAGTAGAAGGCGGCGTGCTCCGCGGGCGGCAGATGGTCGATCCGCTCGACATTGGCGGGCCAGTCGATGTCCGCCGGATATTGCGGGCCCGCGACGACGAAGCGGAGGTCGGGGCGCGCGCGGGCGGGCTCGATCAGCAGGCGTTCGAGCGTCGGCTGGCGATCGGGGCTGTAGGTGCCGAGATAGCTCAGGTCCCAGCGCGTCGGGACGTCCGTGCGCCGATAAGCGTCCGCGTCGACCGAGCAGTAGAGCGCGCGGGCGGCGGGGACGCCGTAGCGCCGCTCGATACGCTCGAGCGTCGGGCCGCCGGTGAAGCTGAGATACAGGTCGAAGCCGGGTACGACCTCCGGCGAGAGGTACTCGAAGTCGCCGCGCTCCAGCTTGGCTAGCGTGACCGGGGTGTCGATGTCGTAGAACGCCGTGACGCCCTGCGCCGCGCCCTGCGCCCAGCGGGAGACCGCGACGCCGTCGGGCACGTAGGAGCCGACGACCACCGCATCCGCCGACGCCACCTCGCCGGCCCAGCGGTCGAGTTCGCCCAGGTCGCGGTAGAACCCCAGCCGGCAATAGCCCGGATCGGCGAGGTCGCGCTGGTTGGCGTACCAGGGCACGTCGCGCTCCAGGAACAGCACGTCGTGGCCGCGCGCCGC
>DASVSW010000214.1:0-5592 GCA_036387895.1 Sphingomonas sp. | reverse complement strand
CTGGAGTTTCGTCGCGACGAGCGCGCACGGGCGGCGGAGGCGCGGGGCGCGCTGAGTGACGTCGTGGCCACGTCGGCCGGGCGCGGGGCTTTGTCCGGCGTCGGAGCCCGGCCCCAGCCGTCGGCCTTGTCGGGGTTAGCGCCTATGACCGCGCCGCAAGGCGCGTTGGCGAGCGTGGTTCAACCCGTCGCGCCGTCGGCCGTCCAAGGTGCGCTAGCGCCCCCCGCTTCGCCGGTTGCTCCTGCGGTGCCGCAGCCTGTCGACCTCGTGCC
Organism: Sphingomonas sp.; assembly: GCA_036387895.1. Classification (GTDB taxonomy): domain Bacteria; phylum Pseudomonadota; class Alphaproteobacteria; order Sphingomonadales; family Sphingomonadaceae; genus Sphingomonas. Next base: position 5,320 of record DASVSW010000214.1, on the reverse strand, counting down.
GGATGCGATGCGAGCGCCGGAGCCGTTGCCGATGGAGCGGCTGGCGCGCGCGGACCCCGAGATGTTCATGAAGGTGCGGGAGATGGACACCAAGCAGCGCACCGCGGCGGCGGAAGCGCTGGGCAAGCAGCTCGACATCGGCGGGCGCGTGATGATGGCGGTGCTGAAAGCGCCGCCGGAACAACAGGCGGACCTGTATCGCAACCTCCGTCTCGATCTTGAGAGCGCGGGCGTGATCGACCTTCCCGACGAATGGGACCCCGCGACGGCGCAAGCGCGGATGCGGGCGGGCATGGACGTGCGATCCGCCCTTATCGCCGACGATCGCGAGCGGCGGACCGATTGGGCGATTGAGGATGATCTGCTCGATAACACCCGCGCCGACCGGAACACGGAAAGCATGATCGAGCATCGCGACGATCAGGAGGTGATCGCGCGGCGCGGGCAGGACCTGACCGACGCGCGGGGCCGGTACGGGATCGGCGTCAGTTCCGCCGATCGTCGGCGCGGGCAGGACCTGATTGATACCCGCACGCGCCGGGGTCAGGACATCACCGACGAGCGCGGCCGGCGTGGACAGGACCTGACTGACAAGCGGGCGCGGGATGGTGTGGGTAGTGGTCGCCGTCGCGGCGGTGGTGGTTACTCCAATGCGCCCGCGGTCGGCACTGTTCGGAACGGCTTCCGCTACAAAGGCGGGGACCCGGCCAAGCCGACATCCTGGGAGAAAGCGGGAGGTGCCGCTCCGCAAGGGGCGGGCAGCTTTCGCTAAACCTGCCCAACGACTTCGTACCGGCGCGCTTACCAGTGGGCGGCGGACGCCATGGGGCAACGCCGCCGTGGGTGGCGTCTCTGACTCCATGCACGTGCCGGGACACGCGCTTGACTACGACGGCCCGGACCTGCCGGCGCTGCTCTCTGAGGTTCGCGCAACCTACCCAGGTGCGCGCGCCTTCATCCACGGCGGGCACGTCCATGTGCAGGACTCCCGCATCCGCGCTCCATACTTCGGCACGCGCGGCCTGACCGGAGATAGATGATGGCGGACCGCCTGCCTTGGGAAGAGTACGCGCCCGCCGATGCCGCCGCCCCGCCGCCGTGGGAGCAATATCGCGTTCGCGAGAAGCGCCCTGTTCTGACGGCGCGCGCCCGCGATCGGGACAGAACGCTCCGCCCCACGGGCGAAGTGTACGACGGCGACACGTTCCGCCTGTCCACCGGCGACAATGGCCGGCTGTACGGTGTGGACGCATTCGAGCTGAACCAGGAGGGGCGCACGGCTCAAGGTTCGTTGATCCCGCTCGGTCGTGAGGCCCGTGGCGCGCTGGCTCCGTTCGCGACCCCCTCGGCCACCGTCTCGCCTCTTGGAGCGCTGACCTATGGTCGCCCTGTCGTGACGCTCGACAACGGCGGCGACGCCGGGGCCGACCTCCTGCACCAGGGCCTCGCGGTCGCAACGCCGGAGTATCTCCGTCGCGATCCCGCCCGCCTCACGGACTACATGGAGGAGGAGCGGAACGCTCGCCTGAACCGCCGGGGAGCCTGGGCCACCCAGCATCAGGACCCGGCCGCCCATCGACGCGGCGACCCCGACCCGTGGGCGCGGGCTGAGGCCTCGACCAACGGCAAGGGCGTGGCGGTGTTCTGGGACGAGCCGGCGCCATTCCAGGGCCTGCGCCCGGAGATCGAACAGGGCTATCTCTCGATCTGGCAGAACCCGAAGTCGACGCCAGACGACCTCCTCGCCTTTGCGCGCGACAACGGCTTCACCATCGACCCGGAGCAGACGCGGAAGGCGTATGCTAGCCGTGACCGCGGTGCGGAGCCGGAAGCGGCGGTGCGCTACGCCGACCCGCCCAAGCTGCTGACCGATCGGAAAGACGGGGCCACGGGTGCTGCGCTGCGCGGCTTCGCCGATCCGGTGAACCTCTTGGACGAGGTGGGCGCGCTCGCCGACACGCTGGCGCCCTCCGCGATCAACGACCGGGAAAACGTCTGGTCGAGCGACCGTCGGTTCGGCGACGTGTACGCCAACAACCTCGATCAAAACCGCTCGGTGCTCGACTATGACGAGGCGAAGCACCCCTATGCCCGGTTCGGCGGACAGCTCGTCGGCGGCGTCGCGCTGCCGGGGGCATCGGTCCAGGGCGTCGGCTTCTCGGCGGCGCGTGGCGCGCTTCGTGCCGGCGCTGGCCGGTTCGCGGCGGAGCAGGCGGCGCGCTCGGCCGTCACCCGCCGCCTCGGCTATGCTGGTGCGGTAGAGGGTGGGATCGCTGGCGCCGGGCAAGGTGAGACGTGGCAAGAGCGTGCGCTGGGCGGCGCGATCGGCGCGCCCGTCGGCTTCGGGCTGGGCGCCGGCACGGGCGTGCTCGCCCCCCGGCTCGCCGAAGCGGTGGGGCGTCCCTTCTCGCGCATGGTCGGGCGCGATGCGGAGGGTTCGGCCCAGGACCTAACGGACGGCGCGATCGATGCGGCGAAGGCCGGCGCTTCGAACACGGCTGTGGACGGGGTAGAGGTACGCCCTGCTGCGATCCGACCGGGCGCGGGGTCATCCGCCACGGTGATCGACTCCGCCGCGCTTCGGGCCGCGTCGTCCGATACTGCCGGTGCTGTGGACATGGGCCGGGCCGGTGAGGTGTTGCGCTCGACCGCCGACGACGCATTGGCTCGCGGCGACGCCGTGACCCTTCATGTTGAGGGGCGGGCCGTTCCGATCACCGGGGCCGGGCTGACGGACGATCAGGGGCAGCGCTGGGGCGCCATGTCGATCCTGTCGCCTAAGCCGGGAGATAACGCCCGCCTGGAAGTCACGCCCGCCCGCGTCGCGATGGACGCGGAGCTAGACCGCCCCTCGCTGGAGATGCCGAGCGAGGCCGCGCCGAACGTACCTCGTCCGTTATTGGGCGACACGACCGACGTGGAGCGGATGCGGGCCGCTGAGCGCGTCTCGCCGTCCGACGTGCTCCCAGTGCCGTCCAACACCGTCGCGAGCTTGGACGAGGCTGAGCGTGCCGTCGCCGGGCGCTACGATCCGGTCCGCGCGCCAAACGAGCGCGACGTGCTGGAACGCCGTACCGTCCCGAACGCCAACACCGGAACGCCCGTCGTAAAACGTGGCCCGCTCGATCTGGTGACCTGGCTTCGCTCGCAAGGCGGGGTGAACAACCGCGACAACACGCTCGCCTTCTCCGGGGTCGATAACCGCCCCCGCGATCTCGACTTCGCGCGCGGCGAACAACGTTTCGGCCCGCTGGTGTCTGACCGGGGGCTCGCACCTGACGAGGCGGCTGATGCCGCGTGGCGGGCGGGGTACTTCCCCGAGCATTCCGAGCCTCCGACCGTGCGCGACTTCCTCGACGCGCTGGGCGACACGCATCGGGGGATCAACCGCCGGTTCCTGACCGACGATCTTTCCGAGGTGGAGGCGTTCGACGCGGTGCGCGTCCAGCGGTTAGACGTGGAACGGGCGCAAGCGGAAGGTTCGCCGCTCGTCCGCGACAAGAGCGAGCCGGTGGGCCTCGCCGACCTCGACGCGAACGCCCCGCCCGTGTCGGCCTATGAGGAGTGGGGGGAGAACGCGCCCGACTTCGCCGGCAACCTGCGTCTCGACAAGCTAGACAGCCCCCAGGCGATCAAGCGCGCGCTGGTGCAAGTGGACCGGATCAACGGCGGGTTCGACGCGGCGACCCGGGGCCGGATCAAGCGCGCCGAAACCGAACGGCTGGCGTCCGAGCTGAACATGACGGCGGCCGATCTCCTCTCGCGCCGCAAGGGGCAGGCGTTCAACGCGGAACAGGCGCTGGCCGCTCGCCAGATACTCGCGAAGTCGGGCAACGAGCTGGTCAACATCGCGCGCCGCCTCCGGTCCAAGATGGATGCCGGCGACGCGACGGATGCGGAACAGGTCGCGCTCCGTGCGGCGGTGGTGCGTCATGCCGCGATACAGGAACAGGTAGCCGGGGCGACGGCGGAAGCGGGCCGTGCGCTCCAGCAGTTCCGCATGACGGCCGACGCGCGCGCCTATCGTGGCGAAGTGCTGCGCGGGCTGATTGAACAGGCGGGTGGCCCTGACGGCATCCGCCGGGCCGCGGACCTTATCGTCGACAACGCCGCTGATCCTGCCCGCGTGAACCAGACGGCCAAGCTGCTGGCGAAGCCGGGCTGGAAGGACAAGGCGATCGAGCTCTGGTACAACTCGCTCCTGTCGGGACCGCGTACGCACGCGGTGAACGTCACGTCCAACCTCCTGACCTCGCTGGCGCAGATCCCGGAGCACATGGTCGCCGCGGGTGTCGGCACCGTCCGGCGCGCCTTTCCGGGGCAGAAGGACTCGGATCAGGTGCTGTTCTCGGAGGCGGGCGCTCGTGTCGCCGGCTTCATGCAGGGCGCGCGAGAGGGGCTGGGCGAGTTCGCCCGCACGATGCGGACCGGCACGACGCGCGACTTCATGTCCAAGGTGGAAGCGCAGGAGCAGCACGCGATCTCGGGCGTGAAAGGCTCGATCCTCCGCACGCCCACTCGCCTCCTGATGGCGGAGGACGAGCTGTTCAAGGCGATGGCCCGGCGCATGGAGGTGGTCGGCCTGGCGATGCGGAAGGCGCGGCGTGAGGGCCTGAAGGGCGACGCGGCCCGGCAGCGCGCGGCCGAACTGGCGGCGAACCCGACCGAGGACATGCTCGACCGCGCCATGGACTATGCGCGTTACGTCACGTTCCAGCGTCCTCTAGGGCCGATGGGCAGCTCGGGCATCGCGTTCATGCAACGGGCGTGGCCCTTGAAGCTGTTCGTTCCCTTCATCCGCACGCCGGTGAACCTGCTGAAGTTCGCGGCTGAACGCTCGCCCGTAGCCCCGGCGCTCTGGAAGTGGAGCCGCGACTTCAAGGCCGGCGGCGCTCGTCGGGATCTCGCCATCGCACGCTGGATGGTGGGTAGCGGGGCGATGATGTCGGTTCTCGAGCTTGCGCGTCAAGGGCATCTGACCGGGGGCGGTCCTGCCGATCCGTCGGCGAAGCGATTGCTCCAGGCCGATGGCTGGCAACCCTACTCGCTGCGCGTCGGTGATAGGTACTACAGCTATCAGCGTCTCGACCCGTTCGCGACGACGCTGGGCCTCGCGGCCGATTACGTCGACCTGCAATCCGCGATGACGGAGAAGCAGCGGAGCGAGGTGGGCATGACGCTCTTGGGCGCCACGGTCCAGAACCTGTCGTCGAAGACGTGGCTGTCGGGGATGTCGGACGCAGTGGAAGCGGCGACGGCACCGGAGCGCAATCTGGAGTCGCTGGTGTCGAAGCTGGCGGGGTCCACGGTCCCGGTCGGC
>DASVSW010000213.1:0-5532 GCA_036387895.1 Sphingomonas sp. | reverse complement strand
AGTGGTGTGATCTGCGCGGGTGCCCCCAACTGGAACGGCGACCCGAGCGCGAAGCGGTTGCCGACCTGATCCGCTAAATTGGTAATGGCCAGGGATACGCCGAAGCCATCAAAGCCAAGCCGCGCCGTGACCCGGCTGTCGAGATATTCGCCCTGCTTGCCACCCAGCACGGGCCCGATCCCCAGCCGCGATGCGCCGGTGTACCTGGCCGAGGCCGAGACGGAGAGGATCGTTCCGCCGTCCAGCTCGCGCTCATAGCTAACCGCCCCGCGCGCGACGACGCCGGCGATGTTCGGGATGTCGGATGTGCGCCCCAGGTTCAGCAAGGTGAACAGGATGCGATCAGGCTCGGTAACCTCGCCGTCGTTGACGGCGACCCCAGCTTCCAGCCGCAACCCATTTGATGGTTTCCACCCTGCAGACGCCGAGAAGGACCAGATGCGACCGTCGCCGATATTCGCCGTGCTGGGCAGGCCGGTCACGTCGATGAAGTCGGCTTGGATATCCCGCCACCGCGTGTGCGACGCGCTGAGATTGAGGTCGAACGGCGTTCGCCCGGGCGCGCCATAGCGCAGACCGAGCTCCAGCGCTGTGGCGCGATCGCTCCGGAACCGGCGTACAAAGTCGCCCTCGATCGCCAGACCGCCCGGCCGGAAGCCCTGCTGGTAGCGGGCGTAGAGCGTGAGGTCCTCTACAGGCTCGGCGCTCACGGCAGCCGAAGGCAGGAAGGCGCCCTCCGCCCGCCGTGCCGTCACCGCGGCGTTAGCACGAGCGATCAGAGGCGATACGTTCTCTCCATTGCCCCGCAGCCAGCTTCGGCTCGCACGCGCCCCTAAGGTCAGCGTCAGCTTCTCGACCGGCGAGACGCTTACCTCACCGAAACCGGTGATCTCCGTCACGCCGTTCCGAACGCCCGTCGTCGCGAGCGGCGCGTCCGGCACGCCCAGCGCACGGTCGATCCGGGTGACGTTGTCGAGGACGCTCGCGCCTACCACCCATCCCAAGCCGTTCCGGGTCGGGCGGTAGAGGCGCGTCTCGTTGGAGATCAGCCGCGTCTCGTTCCGCTGCACGAAGACGCGCGGTGGCCCGCCCGGGGGGCTGGCGTCGTAGCGTTCGGACAGTTCCTGGCGAGCAAAGCCCGTCGAGGACGAAAGGCGCACGTCACCGAGATCGGCGCGGATTACGGCGTCCAACAGTCGGTAGTCGGCACCGAAGCCCTGGTCGACCTGGGCGGACCGCGTCAGCCGCGGGCCGTTCCGGTCGGCATATTGGCTGTCTGCGCCGTCCGTGTCCTGGAACGTGGCACCGACGTCGACGGTCCAGCGCCCGCCCAGCCGAGCTCTAATCGCCGCACGACCGCCGACGATGTCGGTGCGGTTGACGTCGCGGCGGTTCCGGCCTGGGTCGTCGATATAGCCGCCTTCTCGGATGGCGTAGCCGACGGCGCGCAGACCGACCGTGTCGTCAACCAGCGGCACGTTGACCACCCCGGCTAGGTCCGCGCCTGGATTGCCATGTCCAGTTGCCGAGAGCCCTGCGGTGACCGAGCCTTCTACCGTGCTCAGCCGCGGCTCGTTCCGGACGATGCGGACGATGCCCCCGAGCGACCCCGCACCGTAGAGCGTTCCTTGCGGGCCCTCCAGGACCTCGACCTCCGCTACATCATAGGGACGAAGGTCGGGATCGGGCGCGTTGTAGCTCAGGCGCACGTCGCCGAGATACTGGCCCACCGTCGCCTGAGTCGGACCGGTGAAGCTCGAGTCGGCGATTCCGCGGATGAAGAGCTTGTTGCGGCCCGCGCCCAGGTGCGTCGACGACAGCGTGGCGAGCCGGGTGGTGATCGCGTCGGTGCCGTCACGCGCGTCTGCGCCGATCGCGGCACCGTCGACCCGCGACACCGTCCCGGGATAGCCCGACAACGGCGCCTCGCGCTTGCTGGCAGTGACGATGATGTCCGTCGGCGGCGTCGGAGGCGGCTCCGCCGGCACCGGAGTCGGGCGCGTAAGGGCAGATGCCGGCGGTCGCGGACGGGCCGGACGGATCGGGGCCGCGTCGATACGCCAGTTCGCAGGACCGACCTTCACCGCCCGCGCGCCCGTGCCGCTGAGCAACCGCCGGAGCGCTTCATCGGCGTTCATGCGACCGCGGACGCCGCGCACGAACAGCGTCCAGATGCGCCGGTCGGGGACCGCGATGCTGACCCGCGCCTGCAGGGCGAGCACCGTCACTGCCTGCCCCAACGCACCCGGCGGCAGGTCGACGACGGGCGTCTCCGCCCGTGCGGCCCCTGCCACGAGGGCGAGGCCGGCCAACATGGACGCTCGGCGCATCGCTAGGTCGTGATCTCCCATCCGGAGCCGGCGCGGCGCACGGTCAAGCCCAGTAGGGCGCCGAGCCCGGGCATGACCCGCTCGGCTCCGCCGTCGAGGATGATGACGCCCCGGAAGCGCCGCCCCGTCGTCGCGGGCGACACGCGGATGGGCACGCCCAGGCTGCGCGATAGGTCGTCAGCGACGCGCGCCACCGGCACACCGTCGTACACGAGACGGCCATCGCGCCAGCTGCCGACCGACGCCGGCGCGATCCGGCCAACGGTCGTGCGCCCGTTCCGCTCGGCGAGCGTCGCACCGGGGGTGACCGACACGCGCTGTTGCCCACGCTCGTAGCGGACCTCACCCTCGCTTACTGCGAGGTCGAACCCGTCATCGGCGCGTACCACCTCGAAGCGCGTGCCGATGTCGACGAGCCGGGCTCCCGCGACATCGACGCGGAACGGCCGTGCCGGGTCGTGGCGCACGTCGAAGAGCGCCTGCCCTCGATCAAGCGAGGCGTAGCGCGCGTCGTTCCTGTCCAGCGTCAGCCGCGTGCCCCCGTTCAGCGCGACGCGTACGCTAGCGTCGATCGCCACGTCGCGCCGTTCTCCCGGGCGGGTCTCGACCGCGTAGAGGTCGGGGGACGGCGCAGTCGTCTGCAGACTGAGCGCGACGGCACCAACCGCGACGGCGGCGACCGCCAGGCCGCCGCCGATCCGCCAGCCCGGACGGGCACGACGCGCGGCCGGCGAACTGGTCCAGGGCTGGACGGGCCGAGCGGGATCGACTGCCGGAGCGGGAGCCGAGGCGCCCGCGAGCTCGGCGTCGACCTCTTCAAGGTCCAGTGCCGCACGCCGATACGCTTCCGCGTTCGCCGGATCGGCCGCGAGCCAATCCCCGAAGACCTCCCAGTCGGCAAAGGCGGAATCGCGCTGACGGACAAGCCAGTCGATCGCCGCTTCAATCCTGGCCCGATCGATGTCGGTCATTCGACGCTCCCCGTCATGCGGGTGCGCATCTCCGGCTCATGCCTCATCGAGCGACCTCCGATAGGCGATCATGGCGGCGTAGGCCTTGCGCAGGTCGCTCTCTACGGTGGACAGGCTCACGCCCATCTCGCTGGCGACGTCGCGTTGGGCGACACCGTCCAGGCGATGTCGGCGGAAGATGGCGGCTGGGCGCGGCCCCAAAGCCTCGAGCGCAGCCTCCGCGCCCCGCAGAGCTTCGCGGGAGGCGAGCACGCGATCGGCGGCGGGTGCATCGGACTGTTCGCCACCTGCGGCACCGACCACTTCGGACCAGGCCCTGTCGCGCAACGCTGCCTGGCGTTCGGACCGGGCCTTGTCGATGACGAGGTTATTCGCCGCACGGTAGAGATAGGCGAGCGGCTGGGCCACCGGTTGGCGCACGTCCGCGACCACTCGGAGCCAGAGCTCCTGCAACAGGTCCTCCGCTTGCGCGCCCACGCCATGCGACGCCAGAAAGCGCAGCAGCTGGGGCCGGCTCGCCAGGAAAATCGCCTCCAGACCGGACGGCCCATCGGTGTTTTCCGGCTCCGGCGCGGGATCGTTCGATTGTTTGACCAACTCGACGTGCCGATTAGCGCCCCCGCGTGCCCGTCGCCAGACCGGCTGGGGCGTCGTCCGGTACGCATCCGGAAACGCTGCGCTTCCCAAACTGCCCGCCTCTCCTTCCGACACGCTTCGTTCGTCGCGCCTGGTTCAACTCGTGGGTGACTAGCCGCCGTCGGCGACGAACAGGGAAGGTGACGGCGGCTAGTCGGACCTATGACGGAGACCTGGCGCTCGAACCTTGATCAGCCTCGCACTGGCGACCGCTTCTACAGCGTCGCCTCATCTCTGCGCCGCGAACGATATATACAGATGCTGGCGCACGATGCGCTCGTGCTCGATCCAGGAGAACAAGGCCAGGTTTCCGCGTAGACCATCCTGCGCTCCGCGTACCGCCCTGCAGAAGGTAAGCTGGAACGTCATCTCCGCAGCGGCCTGCTCGTCCGCGGCGAGGAGGCTGGTGAGTTCGAAGTGTGTGCGGACGCAGTCCTGCTCCAACCGGCGGTTGAAAGCCTCCAGCTCCTCGAAGTCGCGCGTCGAGCCTTTCGGGTCGAGCCGGTTGGGCCACTCCACCGGATGATGCCTCGACTGAACCAGCGCTCCTCGTTGCCGGTCAGCTCCCCTCGTGTCGACGCCTCGAGGAGCGAACGGATGATGCTGGCAGGCGTCATCCCCTCGATGCTCCCGGACGGGTCACCTGCCGCGCCCAGGCCGCTACCCCCGACCGCTCCATCGCGCGGCCGAGCGCCCCCTCGAGAGCGTCCCGCTCGGGCGACATGCAGCCCCGGTCGTGCTCGCGCGTCCAGCCGCCGTCCGGCCCGCCCGCCCACGTAACCATCACCTTCTGCTGGTCGCTGACCTGGGTCTCGCATTCCTCAGGCTGTCCGGGCACCGCCGGGCGGTATGATTCCAGGTCGGATGCGATCGCGTCCAGCGCCTCCGGCGAGACCTGGCCGACCTTCTCGCCCAGCTCTGCGGTCTGCCGCACGCCCTCGAAACGCACGGTCCCGTCCGCTTCGAAGGTCGCGACGTATACCGGGCAGAAGCCGAAGCACGGCCCGACGTCGACCTTGATCCGTTCGAAGCGCGGGGGCGGCATGCCGCCCCCGAAACCTCGATTCCCGGTCGTACAGGCGGAGAGCGCCATGAGCCCGACCAGTCCGGCCGCGACCACGTTCAACCGAGTACGCATCGTTATCATCCTCACAGGCCGATCTGCAGCGTGACGCGCGCGGCGACCGCGGCCCTGCCCTGCTGCTCCTCGCCGCTGAGCTCGCCCGCCAGACGGAAGTACTCGGTTCCGCCGATGCCGCGCAGCCGCGCGAGCCAGCCGCTGGTGCGCTCCTCAGGGGTGAGCGTGAACGGCTTGCCGTCCGCGAAGCGGGCGGTGGTGGCGCCCAGCCCGCCGCTCAGGATCTCGCGGCGTCCGCCCTCCAGCTCCGCCTGGAACCAGCCCGCGTCCGCCTCGCCGAACACGACACCGAGAGCGAGCGCAGCCTCGCCCGACAGCTCGTCGCTCTTCCGCTTGTCCACCGTCAGGTCGAGCGCCTTGCCGCCGCCCTTCTCCGTGTAGCCGTCCTCATTCAGGCGGTGGTAGTCGATCTGCGCCTTGGGCCGGAAGGTGAACCGCCCGACGCCGCCCTGGTAGG
>DASVSW010000212.1:0-2699 GCA_036387895.1 Sphingomonas sp. | reverse complement strand
ATAGGCGCGGAAACCCGTATAGAGGTTGCCCGGCCGCACCATCGGCTCCAGGTCGAGCGGCGCCCAATGGTTGAACGTGTAGCCGCGCTTGAAGAAGGCGCCGGGCACGTCGACGATGTTGACGCCGTTCTGCGTCGCCAGGAAGTTCACGATCCGGTGCAGCATCGTGCTGCCCGACTTCCGCACGCCCAGGCTGAAGAAGACGGGACCGCTCGCGCCGGTCGCGACGGGGAACGCGATCTCCTCGCCCTCGATCGCGAGGGTCAGCGTCTCCTTGTCGGCCATCAGCCGTCCTCCGACGCGCGCCGCTCGGCCTTCAGCGTCTCGATCAGGTCGAACCACTCGAACCATTCGCGCGCGGGCCGCCGGTACAGGCTGTCCCACGGCTTGGGCCGGTCGAGATGGTGGACGACCACCGCGTCCAGCGCGCCCGGCGCGGCCTCGTCGGCGGTGGGCGGATTGTAGTAATTGTACCGGTCCGGCAGCTCGTCCACGCGCCCGTCGAAGGCGATGTTGAGCGCGCACTGGTCTTGGAAGATCAGCGTCGCCTCCGGATCGAGCGCCGCCTCGATCGCCCGGTCCAGCACCGCCGGCAGGTCCGGGTGCCTGAGGTCGAACCGGAGCACCCCGCTGTTGAAGTAACGCCCGCCCAGGCGGTGGAGCGCGGTGGCCCTCCGCACCTCCGGCCGGTCGACCTCGGGCCGCGCCTGGAGCGGCGCCGTCATCGCCGTCTCGAACAGCTCGGCCAGCCCGCCGCGCACCAGCGTGTCGGCGTCGACGTAGAGCGCTTGGGCGTGGTCCGTCGTCCGGAAGAGATGGCGCGCGTAGAAGATGCGGTAGTACGCCGCCAGCGACAGCGACTGGCCCCCGGTGAACATGCCGTACGCCGTGCGCAGGCCCTCGGCCGAGGTCACGACTTCCGACGCGTCCACCACCGCCACGTCGACGCCCAGCCGCGTCGCGATCGGCGCGACGCCCGCCCACGCCTCCTCGACCACGTCCGCGTCGACCACCAGCCGCAGGTCGGCGCGCCGCATCAGGCCCGCGTTGCTCGTCGCCAGCGCGGTCAACGACACCAGCGCCGGGGTCAGATACTCCCTGTCCGCGCAGTAGAAGACGCACAGGTCCTTGGTGACGGGCGGCCGCGCGACCCGCGCCAGCTTCAGCCGGATCCGGTTCAGCCGCTCGGGCGGCAGCGGCAGGTCGCGGACGCGGACCAAGGCGTCCGTGCGGCCGGCCTCCGCCAGATCCTCGACCAGAGCGCCGACCGCCTCCAGCCGCGTCGGCTCCAGCGGCCGCGGCAGATCGAGCAGCGCGTCGAGGAGTTCGCCCGTCCGCTCCGCCTTGCGCGCCGCGCGGATCAAGGGCGACAGGAAATGCGGAAAGGACCGGTCCGCGGCCAAGGCCTGCAACCCCGCCTCCACGGCCTCGTCCCACCGCCCCAGCTCCGACAGGATCCGGACCGTCGACCGGCCGAAGCCGGGCTGCGCCGGATCGTCGAGCCGCTCCGCGCGGAGCAGCTTCAACGCCTCCTCCAGCTTGCCGCTGAGCGCCAGCATGTCGACGCGTGCCGCCCGGGCGGCGGGCGGCTTGTCCTCCAGCACGGCGAAGTGCCGGTTGTAGACCGCCCGGGCGTCGTCCCAGCGCTGGTCGCGCATCGCCGCGTTGAGCTCCACCAGCGCGAACTCGACGTCGCCGTCATGCTCGCTCCGTAGAAGCGCCAGCACCTCGTCGCGGCGCGTCGGGTCGGTCCGGTCGCCCAGAAGGTAGGCGAGCCGGATGCCCGGCATCTTCGGCACGTCGTCGTACAGCCGGACATAGGTGCGGAAATCGAGGAACGCCGCGTCGAGATCGCCGAGCTCGAGCGCGGCGATGAACCGCGCGAAGCAGCGCTGCTGGCCCGAGAACGCCTCGTCGGCCGCGAGCGTCGCGGCCGTGCCGTCGCGATCCGCCGCCCGCGCCTGCGCGCGCACCAGCGCCATCCAGACCGACGCGTCGCGCGGCAGGAGGCGCAGACGGGCGTCCAGCGCGCGGACCTCGCCGTCGAGGTCGCCGCGCAGGGCGTAGTGGTTCGCGAGGACGCGCCACGCGATCTCGTCCAGGTCCGTCCGATCCGACAGCCGGGCCGCGGCCACGTCCACCGCCCGCTCGTCGGCGGCGCCCTCGACGACGCGCACCAGCCCGAGCAGCCCGAGCGCGTCGTATTCCGCCAACCGCCCCAGCAGCGCCCCCGCCGGTCCGGCGCGCCCGGAATCCCAGACGCGGTGCGCGATCCTCTGGAGGAAGTCGACCTGCAGCGGCGCCAGCGCTTCCCAGCGTATCGACGCCATGGCCTCCGCGAGCTGCGCCAGGTCGTGCGGGTCGCCGTCCGGCCCGACCAGCTCCATCCGCTCGTAATGCGCCCAGAAGAGGTGGGGGTCCCGCTCGACCGCGACGTCGAGCGCCGCGCGGGCCGCGTCCGCCCTGCCCTGTTCGCGGAGCACGCGGCTGAGGAAGAAGTTCGCCCATCCGACGAGGACGTCCGCCTCGATCAGGCGTCCGAACAGCTCCGTCGCCTCGTCGAGCCGGCCCGCGTGATGAGCGGCCTCCCCCTCGCGCAGGAGCGCCGTCCCCTCCTCGCCGGTCATCGGCGCGGGCCCGGGCCCGGCGACGGGCTCAGCGACCGACGTCATAGCCCAGCTCCCTCCACACGCCCGACA
>DASVSW010000211.1:0-1984 GCA_036387895.1 Sphingomonas sp. | reverse complement strand
CGACCAGCCGAGCGGTCTCGCGCGCGTCCTCGTCCTCCTGCTCGTTGAGGTAGCTGATCAGCACGTCCGCCCCTTCGCGGGCGGAGGCGATCGCGACCGCCCGGCCGATGCCGCTGTCGCCGCCGGTGATCACCGCCGCCTTGCCGACGAGCTTGTCGCAACCCTTGTAGCTCGTCTCGCCGTGATCGGCGGGTTGGGACAACTCGGCTTCGGTGCCGGGCGGTTGCTGGTGCGGTGATTCGGGCATGACGGGCTCCTGTCGCGCCTTCAAGCCCGCGAAGTCGGCCGGGGTTCCTGTGTCGCGCGACCGACCTTGCACCGACCGGAGGCGGGCGTGAGCGTCACAGAGAGGAGTCGGGAACCGGAGCCGCCGGCACGGCTTACCTCGGCAGGAGGTCTCCCATGGCTCAACGCGGCATTTCGAACGGCACGAACAGCCGGCCGCTGGACGACACCGTCGCCCAGACGGGACCCGGCATTCCCGACGACGCACTCCTGCCAGGCGAGGAGATCGAGCCCCCGGTGGAGGACGCCACGGTGGCGCGCGTGCGCGAGCAGCTCGATCACCTGAGCGAGCACGGCGCCGAGCCCGAGTAGGTACGCGCCGATCCGCCGCGCTGGACGGAACGGACCGGGAACCCTACCTAGCTCGCGTGGCCCAGCTCGACCTCAAGCGTAAGCTCGCGATTCTGTCGGACGCGGCGAAGTATGACGCTTCCTGCGCCAGTTCGGGCACGACCAAGCGGGACTCGACGAACGGCCGCGGCGTGGGTTCGACGGAGGGCATGGGCATCTGCCACGCTTATGCGCCCGACGGCCGCTGCATCAGCCTGCTCAAGATTCTGCTGACCAACTTCTGCGTGTACGACTGCGCCTACTGCATCAACCGCGTGAGCTCGAACACCGCGCGAGCGAGGTTCAGCGTCAAGGAAGTCGTCGACCTCACGCTTGGCTTCTACAAGCGCAACTACATCGAGGGCCTGTTCCTGTCGTCGGGGATCATCCGCGACGAGGACTACACCATGGCGGCGATGAACGAGGTCGCCCGCACCCTGCGCGAGGTGCACGACTTCCGCGGCTACATCCACCTCAAGGTCATCCCCGACGCTTCTCCCGAGCTGATCGAGGAGGCGGGCCGCTGGGCCGACCGGCTGTCGATCAACATCGAGTTGCCCAAGGACGAGTCTATCGCCGCGTTCGCGCCGGAGAAGAACCCGGTGGTGATCAAGCGCGCGATGGGCGCGGTCCGCTCGCGGATCGACGAGCAGAAGGAGGCCCGCGCCGTCCACAAGGAGAAGGGCAGGGCCAAGCCGCCCCGCACCGCGCCCGCCGGCCAGAGCACCCAGATGATCATCGGCGCCGACGGCGCGGACGACGCGGACATACTGACCCGCAGCTCCACGCTGTACGGCTCTTACGACCTTCGCCGCGTCTACTACTCCGCCTTCAGCCCCATTCCCGACAGCACCTCCAAGCTGCCGCTGGCGGCGCCGCCGCTGATTCGCGAGCACCGGCTGTACCAGGCCGACTGGCTGATGCGGTTCTACGGCTTCTCTAAAGACGAGATTGTCGCGGGCGGGGATGGCGGCATGCTCGACGCCGCTGTCGATCCCAAGCTCGCGTGGGCGCTCAAGCACCGCGCGGACTTCCCTGTGGACGTGAACCGCGCCCCGCGAGAGCGGCTGCTCCGCGTGCCCGGCCTGGGCGTGAAGAGCGTGGACAAGATCATCTCCGTCCGGCGCTACAAGACCTTGAGGCTGGAGGATGTCGGCCGGCTCACCCGGGGGCTGGAGCGGGTGCGGCCCTTCCTTGTCGCAGCCGACTGGACGCCCGGAGGCCTGCTCGATCGCGCCGACCTCCGCGGCCGCATGTCCCCCGCGCCGCAGCAGCTGTCGCTGTTCTGACTGTGGACGATAGGCCCGCCACGCCGCGTACGGCCGTCCCGCCAACCGCGCCGCCCGTGCTCCCGGATGACGGAGCCGGC
>DASVSW010000210.1:0-11913 GCA_036387895.1 Sphingomonas sp. | reverse complement strand
CGACGCGGTGCCGGAGCGGAACAGGCTCGA
Organism: Sphingomonas sp.; assembly: GCA_036387895.1. GTDB lineage: Bacteria > Pseudomonadota > Alphaproteobacteria > Sphingomonadales > Sphingomonadaceae > Sphingomonas. The sequence continues at coordinate 11,883 of DASVSW010000210.1, read as the reverse complement.
CCTCGACGCGCGTCTGGAGGCGCCGGTCGGCGGCGTCGTGTCCACCATGGGGAATCTGCGCCAGCCGCTCTCCGTCGTGGTCGACGGGCGCGGCGCCTGGGAGCGGTGGCGCGGCAAGGCGGTCGCCCGGCTCGGCGGCGGCGAGCTGGCGAACCTCGACCTCGCGGCGACCGACGGGCGGTTCCGCGTGACCGGGCGGACGCGGCCCGGCCTGTACCTCGCCGGCCCTGTCGAGCGGCTGACGCAGCCGTTCATGACCGTCGAGGCGGACGCGACGTTGCAGGAGCGCCGCGTCGACACGCGGTTCAAGCTGCGCTCGGACGCGCTGTTCGTCGACGGCGGCGGGCTGGTCGACATGGCCACGAGCCGGTTCAGGAACTTCGCCCTCGACGCGCGGCTGCTGACGCCCGGCGCGATCGCGCCCAACCTGTCGGGCCGCGACGTGCTGGCGCGCGTGGTGCTGGACGGGGCGTTCGCGACGCCGACCGTCAACTACAAGGTGACGGCCGCGCGGCTCGCCTTCGGCGACACGGGGGTCGACCGGCTCTACGCCGAAGGACTGGCGCGGGTGGACGCCGACCGCATCCTGGTGCCGGTCCGCGCGCGGGCGGGGCGGGTCACCGGGCTGAACGCGGCGGCGGGCGAGCTGCTCACCAACGTGTCCGTGGACGGCGACCTCGCCATCTCGGGCGTGAACGTCCTGTCCGACAACCTCCGCATCCGGTCGGACCGCATCGACGCCACCGCCATCGTCGTCGCGAACTTGGAGACCGGCCGGTACACCGGCGCGCTCAAGGGCCGCGTCAACGACTATCGCGTCGACGGCATCGGCATCCTGAACGTCACCACCGACGCCAAGCTCGTCACCGCGCCGGGCGGCGGGTTCGGCATAACGGGCCGCGTGGTCGCGACGACGTCGCGCATCTTCAACGAGGGCGCGCGCGACTTCCTGGGCGGCAACGCCGTGGTCCGCGCCGACGTGGAGTACGGGCCGACGGGGTTGATCCGCTTCTCGGGCGTGCGGCTGAACGCGCCGCGGTTCCGCGTCACGCGCGGGTCGGGCTTATACGACCCCGCCGGGCGGATCGCGTTCGAGGCGGACGCGGTCTCGACGCAGTACGGCCCGCTCTCCGCGCGCGTGACGGGGAGCGTCGCGAATCCGGTGGTCGTGCTCCGCGCGGCGCGGCCGGGATTGGGCGTCGGCCTGTCCAACGTCCAGGCGCGGATCGTCGGGCGAGGCGGGGCCTACGCCGTCATCGCGAGCGGCGGGACCGAGTACGGCGCGTTCAACGCCGACCTGCTCGTCCGGCCGGGTGCGCAGCTGGTCGTCGACGTGCGCCGATTGCTGTTCGCCGGCATCGCCTTCACCGGGCGGGTGGCGCAAACGGCCGCCGGACCGTTCGCGGGCGCGCTGCGCTTCGCTGGATCGGGCCTGTCGGGCGACGTGCGCCTCGCGAACCAAGGCGGCTATCAGCGCGCCGACGTCGCCGCGCGCGGTTTCAACGCGCAGATACCCGGCGCGAACGACTTCACCGTCGGGCGCCTGATCGCCAACGCCAGCGTCGTCGCGTTCCCGAACGCGCCGCAGGTGATCGCCGACGTGCAGATCGGCGACCTCCGCTACAACGATTTCGTCCTCCAGGCGGGCCGCGCGCGGGTGAACTACCAGGGCGGCAGGGGGACGGCGCAGGCGCTCCTCACCGGTTCCAGCGGCGTGCCCTTCCGCGTCGCGCTCAACGCGCGGCTGTCGCCGGGCGACTATCTTGTGGCGCTGCGGGGCCAAGCGAACAACGTGCCCTTCCGCACGGTCAACCCGGCGCGCATCCGCACGGTCGGCGCGGACTACGTCCTGTCGCCGACGCGGATCGACTTCGGCCAGGGCTCGGCGCGGCTCGCGGGCAGCTACGGCCGCGGGATCAGGGCGCAAGCGCGGCTCGACCGGTTCGACCTGTCGACCTTCAACGCGCTCAACAACCTGGGGCTGGCGGGCCAGATCACCGGCAGCCTCGACTTCGCGCAACCGAACAGCGCCGCCTTCCCGACCGCCGACGCGCGGGTGACGGTGCGGAACTTCACCCGGTCGAGCATCGCCGCCGTGTCCTCGCCGGTCGACATCGTCTTCGCCGGGCGGCTAGTGCCCAACGGCGGCGAGGCGAGGGCGCTGGTGCGGACCGGGAACACGGTGATCGGGCGCATGCTGGCCAGGCTCCAGCCGCTGGCGCCGGGCGCGGGCTCCTGGACCACGCGGCTCCTCGCGGCGCCGCTCGGCGGCGGCATCCGGTACAACGGGCCGTCATCGGTGCTGTTCAGCTTCGCGGGCCTGCCTAATCAGCAGCTGTCGGGGCCGATCGCGCTCGCCGCCGACTTCTCCGGGCAGGTGCGCCGGCCGCGGCTGAACGGGCTGATCCGGGCGGATAATCTGACCTACCTAAACGAGACCTACGGCACGCGGCTGACGGCGATGCGACTGGCCGGGCGGTTCGACAACGACCGGCTGCAGCTGACGCAGGTCGACGCCCGCGCGGGCGGCGGCACGGTCCGCGCGCAAGGGACGATCGGCCTGTCGGCCGAAGCCGGCTTCCCGATCGACATCCGCGCCGTCCTCGCCGACGCCCAGCTTGCCACCGGCGAGGACCTGAGCGCCACCAGCACCGGCACGGTCAGGATCACCAACGGCCCGAACGGCGGGCTCATCCAGGGCGACCTGACGGTTCCCCGCGCGCGCTATCAGATCGTCCGCCAGGGTCAGGCGGAGGTAGCGGAGCTGACCGGCGTCCGCCGCCGCAGCGAGATCCGCGAGCCCAGGCCCACCGACCGGCCGGCGCGCGCGCCCGTCGGGCTGTTCCGCCTCGATCTGCGCGTCCGCGCCGACAACCGGATCTTCGTGTCGGGCATGGGGCTCGAGTCCGAGTGGCAGATGGACCTGCGCGTCGGCGGCACCAACGCGGCGCCGCAGGTGACGGGCGGCCTCGAGCTGGTGAAGGGCGCCTACTCCTTCGCGGGCAAGCGCTTCGAGATCACGCGCGGGCTGATCGACTTCCGCGGCGGGGCCTTGACCGATCCCGGGATCAACATCGTCGCTTCCACCACGACCAACGGCATCACGGCGAACATCAACGTGACTGGTACGGGTCAGCGTCCGCAGATCGCGTTCACCTCGACGCCGACGCTGCCGCAGGACGAGGTGCTGTCGCGGCTGCTGTTCGGCTCCAGCCCGGCCAACCTGTCGGCGTTGGAGGCGGTCCAACTCGCCTCCGCGCTGAACTCGCTGCGCGGGTCGGGCGGGGGCCTGAACCCGATCGGCAAGCTGCGCTCGGCGACCGGGTTCGACCGCCTGCGCATCGTCGGCGCGGACCAGGCGACCGGGCGCGGCACGTCGTTGGCGGCGGGTAAGTACCTGACCGACGACATCTACGTCGAGATCGTCACCGACGCCCGCGGCTTCACCGCCACCCAGATCGAGATCGCGCTGACCCGCGCGCTCAGCCTCCTATCGTCGACCGGCTCGTTCGGCGGCTCCAGCGCGTCGCTGCGTTATTCAAAGGACTATTGAGCCCGGATGCGGTAATGCCAAGCTTTCGAAGACCGGGTATGCTGGAGGGCGAGGTGGCCGAGCATTTCGACGTGTTGATCGTAGGCGCCGGCATCTCCGGCGTCGGCATGGCTTACCACCTGCAGAAACGCTGTCCGGACCGGAGCTACGCGGTGCTGGAGGGCAGGGCGGCAATGGGCGGGACGTGGGACCTGTTCCGTTATCCGGGTATCCGGTCCGATTCCGACATGCACACGCTGGGCTTTTCGTTCCAGCCCTGGCGCGAGGCCAAGGCGATCGCCGACGGCCCCAGCATCCGCTCCTATGTCGAGCAGACCGCGCGCGAGCACGGGATCGATCGCCGCATCCATTTCCGCACGCAGGTGAAGCGCGCCTTGTGGTCGACGGAGGACGCGCGCTGGACCGTCGAGGCGACCGGGCCGGACGGCGAGCCCGTGACCTACACCTGCGGGTTCCTGTGCATGTGCTCAGGGTATTACGACTATTCCAAGGGCTACACGCCCGCCTTCCCCGGCTCCGACGCGTTCCGGGGGAGGATCGTCCATCCGCAGTTCTGGCCGGAAGATCTCGATTGTTCGGGCAGCCAAGTCGTCGTGATCGGCAGCGGCGCAACGGCGGTGACGCTGGTGCCGGAGCTCGCGAAGCGGGCGGCGCACGTCGTCATGCTCCAGCGCTCGCCCACCTACGTCGTCTCGCGGCCCGCGGAGGACAAGGCGGCGAACCTCCTCCGTCGCGTCCTGCCCCGGCGCGCCGCCTATGGCGTGACGCGGTGGAAGAACGTGCTGTTCGGTCTCTACTTCTACAACTACGCCCGCAAGAAACCCGCCAAGGTCAAGGCGCGGCTGCTCCAATGGGTGCAGGAGCACCTGGGCCCCGATTACGACGTCGCGACCCATTTCACGCCGCGGTACAATCCGTGGGATCAGCGGCTGTGCCTGGTGCCGGACGCCGACCTGTTCGGCGCGATCAAGGCGGGGCGCGCGTCGGTCGTGACCGACACGATCGAGACCTTCACGCCGGGGGGCATCCGGTTGCGGTCGGGCGAGGAGCTGGCGGCGGACGTCGTCGTCACCGCCACCGGCCTCGAGCTCCAGCTGCTTAGCGGCGTCGAGTTCACGATCGACGGCGAGCGGCGCGACCTGTCCAAATCGCTGAACTACAAAGGCTGCATGTTCTCGGACGTGCCGAACCTCGCCTACACTTTCGGCTACACCAACGCGTCCTGGACGCTGAAGGCGGACCTGACGGCGATGTACGTGTGCCGATTGTTGAACACGATGCGGAAGCGCAGGGTTCGGCAGGCGACGCCGGTCAACGACGATCCGAGCGTGGAGGAGCAGCCGTTCCTCGACTTCACCTCCGGCTACGTCCAGCGGGCGCTGGACCATCTGCCCAAGCAGGGGTCGAAGAAGCCGTGGCGGGTGAACCAGAACTACGCGCTCGACATCATGGCGCTGCGGTTCGGGTCGGTGGACGACGCGATGGTGTTCGGGAACCCGGAGCCGCGGACGGAGATCAGCCGGAAGGCGGCTTGAGCAAGAATGCGGGGCCGATCGGATCGGCCCCGGTTCGGCCCGATACGCCGCGGTTCCGGCATCGCCGACACCGCCACGCCATCGGGCCGGGCAGGCTGCCTCAGACGGGCTTCATGCTCTCGCCCCAGATCAGGGCGATGATCAATGCCAACATGCGATTTCTCCCTCGAACGCACCACGTTGGGTGCGAAACATTCCTAATCCGAAATTAACCAGGGAACAACCTAGCTATTTGGGCGTTTGCGCGCGCTTTTTCGGCTTTAAGCATATCTTCAACGCCTCCGGATTAGTCCGGACCCATGAGCCGTCAGCCGCAACCCGATCCAGACCGTCGGCCGGGAAAAGGTGTGAAGTCATTGACTTCGGCGAACCGATCCCGGGCGGCGCTGCCGCGCTGGCGTTTCCTGCTCCTAGTCCGGATCGCGAATCTGCCCGTGCTTCGCCGTCACCTCGGCCGCGCTCGCGCCGAATGCCTCATCGACGATCTCACGCGGGTAATCGCGGATAAGCTCCCGCACACTCGAAGCGCCGTCATGGGCCGCGACCTGCTCGAGATCGCTTTCGAAGCCGATTCGCGGGAGTCGCTCGACGTCGTTTTGGAAAGCGTGGACGGTCAATTCGCTCGCCCGATCGCTATCGACGACGAGCTTCATCGCGTCGAGGTTGTGATCGGCGCTTCGGTGACGGACGGCCCTCCGGCCGACGAGATCCGTATGGTCGAGTTGGCGGAACACGCGCTCGGCCAAGCCGGCCCCGACAACCGGGTCGTCGTCTGCGACGCGGATTCGGTCCAGGCGTCGGTCGACCGCATCGCGCTGGCGGGCGACCTCGAGCGCGCGATCGGGCGCAGCGAGCTGTTCCTGCAGTACCAGCCCAAGCTGCACGTCCGACGGCAGGAGATCGCGAGCGTCGAGGCGTTGATCCGCTGGCGTCATCCCGAGCGCGGCCTGGTGCTGCCGGGCGACTTCATCCCGCTAGCGGAGAAGACGCGCGCGATCACCGGGATGACGCTCTGGACGATCCGCCAGGCGCTGACCGATCAGGCGGTGCTCGCCGCACAAGGCCATGACCTGCGCGTGTTCGTCAACATCGCCGGCGTGCTTCTGAGCGACGCGAGCTTCGTCGACGAGGTACGGACTCTCGTCGGGGGCAAAGCGGACAGGATCGGCTTCGAGATCACGGAGACTTCGGTTATTCGAGATCCCGAAAGCGCGATCGCCAATCTGGAGTTTTTCGCAGATCTCGGCATCGAGATCGCGATCGACGACTATGGCGCGGGGCTCTCCTCGCTAGCTTATCTCAAGCGCCTGCCCGCGCGCGAGCTGAAGATCGACAAGCTGTTCGTCACGCACCTGACCAGCTCCAACCGCGACCCGTTGATCGTCCGCTCGACGATCGATTTGGCGCACGCGCTCGAGATGGAGGTCGTGGCGGAAGGCGTGGAGACGGAGGCGGCGCTGGCGCTCTTGTCCGTCATGGGCTGCGACATGATCCAGGGCTTCCTAATCTCGCGCCCGGTCGGACTGAACGCGCTGATCGCGTTCCTTGAGGACGAGCGCCACGCCAGCGCGATCGAGACCAGCCGGGCGACGTTTAACCGGCTGGCAGCGACTTGGAAGAGAGCGTGACCGACTTATGCCGAATGGCGAAAAGCTCGCTTCTCGCTACTTTAATGATTGCGACACCAGCAGTTGCAAGCTTAGACGATCTGTCCTGGCGACGAGACGCGTCGGAGGCACGCGCACGCCTGTTCACAGACCCTCGAGTAGCTTACGAACTAGCTCAACGAATCTCCGTCCGCATATCAGACCTTCCAAGAGCAGAGCGAGATGAGGCGGCGAGCACCACGGATTGGCTAAAAGCCGAGGCACTCGCGCAACAGGGACAGATTCAGGCGGCCCGCGTTATATTGGACGCTTTGCTGAAGTCCTCATTGATTCAGCAAAACAATACCCAACTTGCCGGTGATGTGCTTCTATCAAGCGCAAATATCAGTGGAGCTCAGGGGGAAGTCGCCCGTGCGTTGCATGAAGCACACACCGCTTTTCGGGTTTTCCAGAAGCTTGGTGATGAGCGCAGTCAGGCGGTGTCGCTGGTATGCATCGCTGATCTATATGGAAACGGACAAGATCACTCGACAGCAATCCGCTACCTCAATCAAGCTCTCGAGCTGAACGCCCGAGATAACAAACTTCTTTTATCGATATACAATAACAGCGGTCTTTATCTGGCTGCATCCGGGCGGTACAAGCAAGCTGTTACTCAATTCGAGCACGGTCTTTCACTGCTCCGCTCAATGCGGAGCCCTTCATTAGAAGCTCAGGTGCTGCGGAACATCCTGCGCGCTGAACTCGCGTCGAACCGCGTCGGTGAAGCCGAGCGGACCGCGCGCGCCGCCATGGTCGCGGCCGAGAAAGCGGGGGAGGCGTCGAACCCTGAGATGTTCGCAGCACTAGCGCAGCTCGCGTTTCAGCAGGGTCGCATCCGCGCCGCCGTGTCGTCCATCGACCGGGCCTTCGCGGGAGCGGACCTCTCGACCACGCCGATGCCGGCGCGCGACGCGCACCTGACGGCGTTCCGGGTCTACAAGGCCGTGGGAAACACGCCCAAAGCGCTCGCGCACTTGGAAGCGGTGAAGCGTCTCGACGACGAGGCGACCAAGCTCGCGACGCAGGCGAGCACCGCGCTGATGGGCGCGCGGTTCGACTTCGCGAACCAGGAGCTGCGGATTGCCAGGCTGAAGGCTGACGAGCTCCGCACCGCGATCAGGGCGCAGCGGGAGCGGGCGCGGACCTTGCGTTGGACCTTCGGGCTGCTCGGCGCGGCCGCGACAGTGCTGCTCGCGATGCTGACCGTCGGGCTGTTCACCATCCGCCGCAGCCGAAACGCCGTTCGCGCCGCCAACGCCGACCTCGCCGTCACCAACGGCGCGCTCGAGAAGGCGCTCGCCGCGAAGACCGAGTTCCTCGCGACCACCAGCCACGAGATCCGGACGCCGCTGAACGGCATCCTGGGCATGACGGAGGTGATGCTGACCGACCGCGCCTTGCCGGACCAGGCGCGCGAGCGGATCAGGCTGGTCCATGGCGCCGGAACGACGATGCGCGCGCTGGTGGACGACATCCTGGACGTCGCGAAGATCGAGAAAGGGCAGCTCTCGCTGGAGAACGCGCCGTTCGACCTCGCGGCCGTGCTGCGCGACGCCGCGATGCTGTGGGAGGACCAGATCCGCGCCAAGGGCGTCGTGTTCGACCTGTCGATCGACCTGCCCGCGGGGCCGGTGCTGGGCGACGCGGCGCGCGTGCGCCAGATCGTCTTCAACCTCCTCTCCAACGCGACCAAGTTCACCGCGACCGGCGCGATCGCGCTTCGCGCGGCCCGCGGCGACGACGGACTTCACCGCATCGTCGTCAGCGACACGGGCATCGGGATTCCGCCCGACAAGATCGACGCCGTCTTCGAGTCGTTCCGCCAAGCGGACGCCAGCACGACGCGCCGCTTCGGCGGCACCGGTCTCGGCCTGTCGATCAGCCGGAACCTGGCGCGCGCGATGGGCGGCGAGCTCGACGTGGAGAGCGTGCCCGGCTCGGGATCGATCTTCACCTTCTCCGTCGCGCTTCCGCCTCACGCGACGGAGGGAAGTCCCGACGCCGCCGCGGGCGATCTCGTCCTCGTCGCGGACCGCAACCCGATCATGCGCGCCACGCTGCGCAACCTGTTGGGCGGACACGCCGAGTCCGTGGTCGCCGTCGGTTCCTTGGCCGAGTTGATGATCATGCTCCACGCCGAGACGCCGCGGGCGGTGCTGATCGACGACGCGGTCTTGTCGGCGGACGCCGGCGAGGACGTGCTGAGCGCGCTCCGGGACAGGATCCGGGAGACCGGCGCATCCTTCACCGTCCTGAAATCGCGGGGATCCTCGGTCCCCGCGCTGGACGCGGCGGTCGTGGTGGAGAAGCCCGTCGCCGGCCCGGCGCTGATCGCTACGATGTTTTCACATGAACGATCCAGAGGTGACGGCGCGGTGCTTGTGTCGCGCGCCGCATAGGCGGATAGGGTGTTCATGTCATCGTTGCGGCGCCTCCATGACGCGAGGAGCGGGACCTCCCTGCCGTGAACGTCCTTTTCATCGAGGACGATCGCATGAACCGCCGTGTGGTAAGGGATATGCTGGGCGTCGCGGGCGCCACGATGGCCGAGGCGGAGAGCGCGGAGCAGGGGCTGCGAATGCTCGACGAGGGCGGGTACGACATGCTGCTGGTCGACCTCCGGATGCCAGGCATGGACGGCATGACCGCCATTCGCCACATCCGCGCGCGGTCCGACGCCAAGGCGCGGGTGCCCGTGATCGTGGTGACCGCCGACACCGCCGCCAACCTGCGGGAGGAGTGCCTGGAGGCGGGGGCGGACGACGTCCTGTTCAAACCGGTGGCGATGGACGCGCTGTTCGACGCGATGGGCCGCGTCCTGGCGCGCGACATAGGCGAGGGCGGCCTTATCCTCTAATCCGTCGGCGGGAACCGTCGAAGCGCGTCCGCCAGGGACGTCCGGCCGCTGCCGCGCGCGGCGGGCTTGGGTTGGCTGGACGCAGGCGACCAGCCCGTCAGGAACACGAGATCGAAGCGCTCGGCCGTGCGCCCGTCGGGATCCGCGGCCGCGCCGAACGCTTCGGCGGCGCGCGCCAGCGTCGCACGCGCGATCGGAGTCCGCTCGCGCAGGAGGTTGCCCGCGCCCATCCCGCGCAGGTCGTCGAGCAGTCGGCCGAACCCAGCGTACCGCACCGTCAGGGTCTCGACGTCCGCGACCGGGAGCGCGAAGCCCGCGCGCATCAGCAGGTCGCCCGCCGAGCGCAGGTCGACCAGCGGATGGAGGCGCTGGACGGGACGGTCAGCCTCCGCCTGACGCAGGCACCGGCGTAGCGTGGAGAGGCTCGATCCGCCCAGGAACGCGCCGAGGAACAGGCCGTCGGGTCTGAGCGCGCGGCGGATCAGCGTGAGCGCGCCCGGCAGGTCGTTCACCTGGTCGAGGACGCCCGCGCTGACGACGAGGTCGAACGCGCCGTCGGTGAAGGGGAGGCGGTCTTCGTCGCCTTGAACTCCGTCGACCGCTTGCGCGAATGCGAAGCCCGGATCGAACCGAGCCACACGCGCTCCCGGCGCCGCGGTGAAGGCGCCGTCGAAACAGCCCAGGTCGAGCACGTCGGTGAACGAGCGCGACACCGCGCCTAGCCGGTCGGCGATCCCGTCCAGCATCTCCGCGCGGACGAAGGAATGGTCGGGGTAGCGGGCCGCGACGCGATCGCGGCGGCGGCGTCGTGCGACGCGGTCGAAGATCTCGGGCGCGGTCACCGGCGCGGCTTGTGCCCGGCTGCGCGCCCGGCGACAAGAGGCGGATGGCGGGCCTCCTCACACCGCTTCGGCTGATCGGGAGCTGGGCGCTGCCGCCGAGATGCGCGAGCTGCGGCGAGGTGGTCGGCGACGCCCACCGGTTCTGCGCGCCGTGTTGGAGCGGGATGCGCTTCCTGGGGCCGCCCTGGTGCGCGGGCTGCAACCGTCCGTTCGAATACGACCGCGGACCGGACGCCCGGTGCGGCGAATGCCTCGCCGACCCGCCGCGGCACGCCGGCGTGCGCGCCGCCGTCGCCTATGACGACACCTCGCGCCGGCTGGCCCTCCGCCTGAAATACGGTCGGCGCATCGGGCTCGCCGCGACGATGGCGCGGTACATGGCGCGCCTCATGCCCGACAACGTCGACCTGATCGTGCCCGTGCCGCTGCATCGCTGGCGTCTCTGGGCGCGAGGCTTCAACCAGTCGGTCGCGATGGGCGACGCCCTCACGGCGCTGACCGGGCGGCCTATGGACCGGCTGGCGTTGGTCCGCACGCGCGCCACGCCGTCGCTGAAGGGACGCGGGCATAAGGCGCGGGCGAAGGCCGTGCGCGGCGCCTTCGCGGTGATCGATCGGGAGCGGGTCGCCGGCCGCCGGATAGCGCTGGTCGACGACGTCTACACGAGCGGGGCCACGGCCGACGCGGCCACCCGCGCGCTGCTGCGGGCGGGCGCGGCGTCGGTAGTTGTCTTGTGCTGGGCGCGTGTGCTGGAAGACGCGGTCGATTGACAAGGCGTTGATCCGCCCACATTTCCCAGGGCATGGCCCGTGTCGAGATCTACACCAAGGCGTTCTGCCCTTACTGCACCCGCGCGCTGCGCCTGCTCGCGGGCAAGGGCGTCGAGCCCGAGGAGCACGACATCACGCTGGGCGGCCCCAAGCGGGCCGAGATGATCCAGCGCGCGAACGGCCGCACCACCGTGCCGCAAGTGTTCATCGGCGGGCGCCATATCGGCGGGTCGGACGACCTGGCCGCGCTCGACCGGCGGGGTGGGCTCGACCCGCTGCTGAGCTGATGCGCGCCGCCGTGCTGCAGATGACGGGCGGGATCGATCCCGCCGCGAACGCGCGCGTCATCGTCGAGGCCGTGCGCGACGCCGGGTCGGCGGGCGCGGCGATGCTCTTCACGCCCGAGATGTCGAACCTGCTCGACCGCGATCGGACGCGGGCGTCGACCGCGATCACCGACGAACCGCGGGATCCCGTCCTGGCGGCGGTCCGCGCCGCCGCGGCCGAGCATGGCGTCTGGGTGCATCTCGGGTCGCTGGCGCTTCGGCGCGACGACGGGCGGCTCGCCAATCGCGGTTTCGTGATCGACGATCGGGGCGCGATCCGCGCGCGCTACGACAAGCTGCATCTGTTCGACGTCGATCTCCCCACCGGGGAAAGCTGGCGCGAGTCCGCTT
>DASVSW010000209.1:0-8727 GCA_036387895.1 Sphingomonas sp. | reverse complement strand
CCGATCATCTTGCACGGCCCGCACCACTCCGCCCAGAAATCGACCAGCACGGGCTTGTCGCTTTTGAGCACGTCGGTCGGGAAGCTCTGGTCGGTGACGGTCTTGGTGGGCATCTCGGGGACTCCTTCGTTACGGACGCGTGACTTAGGCGTCCGCCTTCTCCCGCTCAACGTGCGCGACGCTAGCTTTGCTCCGCGGCCCCGAAGCGCGGCTTGTGCTGCTCGAGGAGCTCGGGCGTCAGCATGAACAGCGCGGGCGCCGCCGTGTAGAGCAGCCCGGCCTCGATCCTCCGCCCCGGGAAGATGACGCCGAGCGCTGCGGCGTAGGCCGCCATCTGCCGCAGGTGGAACTCGGGCGCGTCCGCCAGCGATCGCGGGGGCAGCCGCGTCGTCTTGAAGTCGACGACGAGCACGCGTTCCGCTTCGATCAGCAGACGGTCGACCGTGCCCGTGACGACGCCGCCGTCGACCACGGCGGTGATCGGCGCCTCCGCGAGCGCGTCCGCGCCGAACAGCTCGGCGAACGCCGGGTCCTCCAGCACGGCGAGCACCGCGTCGACGATGCCCGTCCGCTCGCCCGCGTCCTCGACGCAGGCGACCTTTTCCAGCCTGTGGTCGGCGGCGGCGCGGCGCTTGTCGGGAGGACAGGGCGGCAGCCGTTCGAACAGCGAGTGCATGAACGTGCCGCGTTCCGCCGCCCTGCGCTGCGCCTGCGAGGGCGGCGGGTCCGCGACCTCGTCGCCGCGCATCGCTGACGGCGCCAGAGGGCGCGGCGGACGCGACTCCTCGGGGATCGGTCGTCGCGCCCAATCGGGCAGCGCGACGCGAGGTCGATCGACGGTCTTCTCAGCTCCGCGCCGGCCCACCGGCTTTTGCGGCTCCTTACCCCGGAACTCGCGCGGACCGCCACCGTAGACCCGGGGCGCGCCCAACGCGTCGAACGCGCGGTCGGCGGCGGCGTACCAGCTCATCGAGGGCGCGACGCCCTTGTTGCGCGGCCCCAGCGAGCCCGTGATCACCAGCCGCTCCTCGGCGCGCGTCGCGGCGACGTAGAAGAGACGCCAATGCTCCTCCAGCTCGCGTCGGTCCGCGGCGACGATCGCGTCCGCCAATGGCCCGCCCCGCTCGGCGCTGCGCGGGCGAAAGACGGGGATCGGGTCCATACCCTCCTCCGGAGCCCATTTCAGGATCGAGCGGGGCGTGAGCGTCGGATCGATCGTCGCGTCCGCCAGGATCACGAGCGGCGCCTGCAGGCCTTTCGCGCCGTGGGCGGTCATCACGCGCACCGCGTCGAGCGGCGCGGACGGGTCGCGTTTGATCTCGACCTCACCGCGGTCGAACCAGTCCAGAAAACGCTGAAGCGACGGCGTGGTGGTGGTCTCGAACTGCAGCGCCGCGTTCAGCACCTCCTCTATCGGGTCGCGCGCCTCCTCGCCCAAGCGCAGCAGCAGCTTGCGACGGCCTTGCAGCTCGCCCGAAAGCAGGTCCTCCAGGAACGCATAGGGCGTCAGGAAATCCGCCCGGTCGAGCATGCGGCGCAGCGGCGCCAAGCGCTCGTCAGGCTGTGTCGCCCGCAGGTGCCGCCAAAGGCTTGTCGAGCGGCGCACCGCCGCGTGCATCAGCTCGTCCTGCGTCCAGCCCAGGAGCGGGCTGACCAGCAGGCAGGCGAGCGACAGGTCGTCGTCTGGCTGGAGCGCGAACCGCACCGCCGCGAGCAGGTCCTGCACCGCGAGCGGCGCGTTCAGCCGCAGCCGGTCGACGCCCGCCACCGGCACGCCCTCCGCGTATAGCCTGGCCACAATGAGGGCGGCGAGTTCGCCCCGGCGCTTCACCAGCACCATCACGTCTTCGGGCCGGAGCGGCCGCCCTTTGGACTCGAGCATCAGCCCGTCGCGCAGCCAGCGCTTGATCTGCTTGGCGATGACCTCCGCGTTCTTGCGGATGTGGTCGCTGATCCAGCCTTCCTCGTCGTCCTCGGACGCGGCGTCGATCGCGGGTTCCCACAGGGTCACCGATCCCGGCCCCGGCACCTCGCTCCGGTGCGGCTCCGGCCGGTCGTACAGGCCTAGCTTGGGCTCGGGGATGGCGTCGAGCGCCTGGTCGACGAACTCAAGCACCGGGCGGGTCGAGCGGAACGACTGGACCAGCGACAGCCGTTCGAAGGGCAGCCCCCGGTCGTTCTCCGGCACGTCGTCGTCGTACACCTCGCCCGCCCGTCTGGCGAAGCTCTGCTCCGCCGCCTCGAAGAAGCGCGGATCGGTACCTTGGAACCCGAAGATCGCCTGCTTGTAGTCGCCCACCGTGAACAGCGTCCGCGTGCGCGGCGCATAGATGCCGCGCCCGACGAAGAACTCGTCCACCAGCGCGCGGACGATCCGCCACTGCGACAGGTTGGTGTCCTGCGCTTCGTCGATCAGGACGTGCTCGGTCACCTGGTCGAGCTTGTAGCGGACCCATTCGCCGATGCCGGGCTGGTCGAACAGCGCCACCGTGCGCTGGATCAGGTCCTCGAAGTCGACCGCGCCCGCGCGGCGCTTGGCCGCGGCGTAGGCGCCGGCGAACTCGCGCCCGACCTCCAGCCCGTCCGCGAGGAGATCGGCGTAACCCGCCCGCGCCGCCTTCGCGATGAGCTCGCCCGACCAGTCCGCCAGCTCCTCGGCCAGCCGTTCGTAGTCCGGCTCGGCGTCGAGGAGCTTAGCCGAGATCTTCTTGAGCTCGCCCTTCTGCGTCAGGACCACGCCCGCGAGCTCGTCGAGCGTCGACAGGCGCGCTTCAAGCGTGGACGCGATCCAGCGATCGACCGCCTCGGCGTTCTTGGCGCCGGTCGCGGTCCCCCAGGCCCGGTTCGCGGCCGCGATTCGCCGCAGGCCGTCGCAATCGAAGCCGCCGCACTCGCCCGCCAGCGCTTGAGCGATGTCGCCGCCGGGCAGGTCCAGATGGCGCCGGACCCAGGGCTGGATCCCGGATGGCAGCGCCTCCATCGCCCGCCCGGCCCGCGCGCACTCGATCAGGAAGCCCTCCGCCGCGCCCTCGCCCAAGCGCCGGCTGAGCGCGCCGACGACCTCGACGGGACGCCGCCGCTCTTCCCGCTCCGCCTGGCCGAGCATCAGCGCCAGCGTCTCTCGGAGCAGCACCGTCTCCTCCCGCGCCTCGAGCGGGCGGAAGCCGGGGGCCAGACCCGCCTCGACGGGGAAGGCCGCGAGGATGCTCTGGCAGAAGCTGTGGATCGTCTGGATGCGGATGCCGCCGCCGGGCGCGTCGAGCACCTTGGCGAACAGGGTGCGCGCCCGCTCCTGCATCTCGGGCGTCGGATCCTCGCCTAGCGCCGCGAGATCGCCCGCGAGATCGCCGAGCGGCATGCGGACCCAGGCGGCGAGCCGTTCGGAGATGCGGCCCGACATCTCGGCCGCGCCCGCCTTGGTGAAGGTGAGCGCCAGGATCGCGTTCGGGTCGACGCCGCGCAGCAGCAGCCGGAACACGCGCGCCGCCAGCACCTGCGTTTTGCCCGTCCCGGCGGAGGCGGACAGCCAGACATGCGCGTGCGGATCGGACGCCGCCTGCTGCGCACCCTTGAGGCGAGGCAGCGGCGAGATGCGGTCCAAGGCTTTGGCAACCATCGCTACTCCGTCCGCCCGTACCATTCGTCGCGGCGCATCAGCTGGTCGTACTCGGCGTAGGGCGCATGCTCGGGCACGAGCTTGGCGGTGAACGGCTCGTCGCCTGTCAGCCAGGTGCGCGCCGCCTCGACGAACTGCGCCGCCGCGCGCATGGTGAACTCGTCGGTGCGGATGCGATCACGCGCGCCCTCGGGGTCGACGGGCGAGACCACGCGCCCGAACCCTTCCTTGAACTTGGCGAGCGACCAGTATTCGAAGCCGCGCGCCTGGCCGTCCACATCCGGGAAGCCGCCCCTCTCCGCGATCACGCCGAGCATGCCGAGCTGCATCGAGAAGCCCTCGCGCACCGCCGCCGTGGAGGGCGCCTGCCCCGTCTTGTAGTCGACGATCGCGATCCCGCCGTCGGGCAATCGGTCGATCCGGTCGTAGCGGCCGGTCAGCGTGACCCCGCCGATCTCCGCGCCGCCCGAGCCCTCGACCGACAGGATGCGCCGACCTCCGGCCGCCGCTTCCGCCACCGACGAGGCGATCCACTCCACCGCTTCCAGCAGCCGAGGCGACCACAGCGCCCGGGTCATCGGATGGGTGAGCTCGTCCTCCATCAACGCCCGCGCGCGTTCCGTCAGCTTGGCGGGATCGGCGCGGTCGTGCCGGAACCACTGCTCCAGGATCAGGTGGACGGCGGTGCCGCGCCAACGCGCGCTGGGATCGGCGTCGACCGGCTCCATCGGGTTCAGCCCGAGCACCCGGCGCGCGTAGAAGGCGTAAGGGTCGGCCTTCAGCCGGTCGACCTCCGTCACCGAGATGCGGAGCGGCCGCAGCTCCGCCGGCGGCGTCGGCGCGGGGCGACCCGCCGGCCTCAGCCCGCCCGGATCGTCGAGCGCGTCGACCCAGCCCTCCAGGTCGTGCGCCCGCTCGAACCGCTCGCCCGCCAGCGCCTCCAGCCGCAGCCAGAAACGCGACGCCAGCGTCGGCGACGACTCGTCGCGCCGGGCGCGGGTGATCAGCGCCTCGGGCACGCCCAGCGCCTGCCCGAAATCATGCGCCGCGACGCCGACGCGGCGCTCCAGCCCCGGCAGGCCCAGCTCCTGGCGGATGCGCGGGGCGAGCCACGGGTCGGGGGCGGGCTGGCCGGGCCAGACGCCCTCATTCAGCCCGCCCAGGATCATCAGGTCCGCCGACTGAAGCCGCGCCTCGATCTGCCCGTAGATCGCGAGCCGCGGATGGCCGCCGAAGGGCGGCCGCACCGCCTGCTCGTCGAGCAGGGTGCGCAGCAGCGGGGCCACGCCCGGCGCCTCGATCAGCGCCGGCCCGTGGGGGCTCTCGCGTTCCAGGTCGGCCAGGAAGTCGGACGCGCACCGTCCCGCCGGCCCCGCCCAGACCGCGTCGCCGCACAAAGATTGCGCCGCCTCGCGCAGGCACGCTGCGAACGCGCCCAGCGGCTGCGGCCCGTCGCCATAGGTGCGGGCGACCGGCTCCAGGCACTTCCGCGCCTGAGGCCACCATTCGAGCGCCGCCGCGCGCGCCTTGCCGTCGGGCGCAAGCGGATCCCGCAGATGACCGTCGATGCCCTCCAGCCCGGGCGCCGGCCGCGGGCCGCGCAGCACCTGGTCCAGTGCGCGCGCGCCGCGCAGCCATTCTCCCCTGTCCTCGCCCGACTTGACCAGCGGGTGCTTGAGCAACGTCAGGAGCGACAAGGGCGGGAAACGCTGCGCCGCCGCGTCGGCCAGCGCGAGCAGGAAGGTGCCGGGCGGCAGGATCGCGAGCGGCCGGCCCGCCGTGTCGTCCACCTCGACGCCCCAGCGCCGGCAGTGCGCGCCGACGCGCCGGGCGAGCTTGCGGTCCGGCGTGACGAGCGCGGCCGTCCGGCCCGGCGTCTCCAACGCGCCCCGCAACGCCAGCGCGACCCCTTGCGCCTCGGCGGCCGGGGTCGCGAACTCGGCCGCGCGCACTCCGGTCAAGCGGCGCTCTTCCGGCCGGAGCGCGCTCCACGCGCCCGTCGCCTCGGCGGGCGCCAGCGCGTTCATGATCGCGCGGCCTCGCACGGCGCTCGCGTCATGGTCGCTGCCGTACGGCCAGACCGCGACCTCCTCGCGAGCGACGCTCATGCGGTCGAGCAGCAGCTTGAGATGGAATTGAGGGTGCGTCTCGATCGACCGTTTGGCCCGTCCGGTGTCCGGGTCGGGTTCGTGCGGGCCGAGCGAGTCCCACTCCTCCTGCGGCATCGCGGTCGCGAGGCCGGCGAGCACGACCATCCCGCGCTGCATCGACGCTACGCACCGCATTAGCCGCGCCACCGCCGGCGCGGCGTCGGTCACGCCGGCGGCGCACACGAACCCGACGGGCGGTTCGGTCGCCCACCGTTCCGACAGCCGGGTGATCAACCGCGCCCGGCGGTCGACGGCGTCGATCGCGCCGACCCTCGCCAACTCCTCCGGCCAGCGGTCCAGGATCGTCTCGAACAGCTCGAGCGAGCGCTGCCAATGCTCCGACAGCTCGGGCGCCAGGTCGATCTCGCGAAGGCGCGAGGGCTCGATCTCCTCGACGCGGATCTGATCCAGCGTCCGCGCCAGCTCGCCGGCGAGCCGTACCGCCTCTCCCGTGTCGACCGCCGCCCCGCGCCGCGCCCGCTCCTCCGCGATCAGGCGGGCCAGGATCATGCGCCGTCGCATCGGCTGGACCGCAGGCGGGATCGGATCGGCGTCGACGGGGTCCAACGCGCTGCCCACGCCCTCGCCGATGTCCGGATCGCCCAGCGCCACCATGCGCGGCAGCAGCAACGCCCCGCCGCTCGCGCGCACGAAGGCCTCGGTGATCGCGCGGACCGACCGGTTGTTCGGCAATAGCAGGATGCCCCGCGCGATCGCGCCGGGATCGCCGCCGTGGCGCTTCATCAGTCCAGCTACGAGCGAGTCGGCGGACGCACGATGCGCGGGGATGGTGTACAGTCGGGGACGGCGCGCCTCAGCCACCGGCGAGGACGGCCTCGGTCGCCGGGATCGCCTCCGGCGAGCCGACGTCGAACCACATGCCCTGATGAACGAGGCCGTAGGCGCGGCCCGCCGTCATCGCGCGGTTCCAGAACAGGTTGGTCGAGAACGGCCCTTCGGGATGGTCCTCGATCACGCGCGGATCGAGGATCTGGACGCCCGTGTAGACGAACGGGGCCGCGCGGCCCGGCCGACGCCGCTCGGTGATCCGTCCGTCGGGCGCCAGGTGGAAGTCGCCCTGCCCGCGATGATTGTGCGCCCGCGCCAGCGGCACCACGAGGAGCAACGCGTCCATCCGCTCCGGATCCCAGCGCGCCGCGAGCAGCCGGATCGCGTCGACCGGCCCGTCGACCCAGAGGTTGTCGGAGTTGACCACCAGCACCGGCTCGTCGCCGAGAAGATGGCGCGCCTGGACCAGCCCGCCGCCCGTCTCCATCAACCGCGCGCGCTCGTCGGAGACGACGACCTCGACGTCGTCGGGGTAGCGCGCGAGATGCGCTTCCAGCGCGTCGGCGAGGTAGTGGACGTTGACCACCGCGCGCTCCACGCCCGCCGCGCGCAGCCGGTCGAAGACGTGGTCGATCAGCGGCTTGCCCGCGACCTCGACCAGCGGCTTGGGGCGTGTCGCCGTCAGCGGCCGCATGCGCTTGCCTAGGCCCGCGGCCATCACCATCGCGGTGCGCGGGACGGGGGCCGCGGGCTGCGGCCGGAGCGCCAGCGCCGCGCGGTTCACTTGGGCATCGCCATCGGGTCGCCGCGCTTCCCGGTCGGGATGTTCTCGTCGAACCAGCGCGCGACGGGTTGGAGGACGGGTTGCGCCAGGTCGTGCTCGAGATAGCGCCAGACGCGCGGGCAGAGCGCCGGATAGCGCGGCTTGCCGTCCCGCTTCCAAAGCCGGGTGAAGATGCCGACGATCTTCGCGTTCCGCTGTGCGCCGAGCACGTGATAGGCCCGCATGAAATCCTCGCCGGCGCCCGTCGCGGCGCGATACCGCTCCAGCATCGCCGCCTCGACCGCCGGCTCGACGTCGCGCCGCGCGTCCTGCAGCAGCGACACCAGGTCGTAGGCCGGGTGCCCGGCCATCGCGTCCTGGAAGTCGAGCAGGCCCAGCCCGCCCTCGACGAGCATCAGGTTCTCGGCATGGTAGTCGCGCAGCACCGTCACCGGCTCGGCGGCGAGCGCGTGGTCGAACACCGCGTCCCACGCCGCGCGGTATCCGTCGGGATCGACCTCGAGTTCGACGGCGGGGCAATACCACTCGGCCAGCAGCGCCGCCTCGCGATGGAGAACGGCGCGGTCATAGGGCTCGAGCGGCCCGGCAGGGTGTCGGTGCAGATCGACCAGGACGTCCACCGCCGCCTCGTACAGCCCGATGACGCGGTCCGGCTCGGCGTCGACCGTCTCGCGCATCCGCCGGTCGCCGAAGTCCTCCAGCAGCACCAACCCGCGCGACAGGTCCGACGCGACGATCCGCGGCGCGCCGAACCCGCGCTCGACGAGCCAGCCGCCGACCGAGAGGAACGGTCGGGGATCCTCGTGCGGCGGCGGCGCGTCCATCAGCACGGCGCTCTGCGAGCCGCGCTTCACCCTGAAATAGCGGCGGAAAGACGCGTCGCCCGCCAGCGGCAGCACGTCCGCTCCGGCCCAACCCGCCCCGTCCAGAAACTCGTCCACGCCCGCCGGCGGCGTCATATCGGCCATCGCCGCTCCCAAGCCGCGGGCGCCTCCCAAGTCAACCCGCGTGCGCCGTCCGGTTCGATCGACAATGTCAGCTGCAGTGCATCCGGCCAGCGCTCGGCACCTGCCCGCTCCGGCCATTCCACCAAAAGCAATGAATCGATAAGCGCGTCGTCCAGGCCCAGTTCCTCGACCTCTTCCGGATCTTCGAGCCGATATAGATCCACATGCATCACCGGTACTCGCACCTCGGGCGGCGCATAGGGCTGTACGATCGCGAAGGACGGAGATGGTGCTTCCCCCACTAACCCCAAAGCCGAGAGCAGCCCGCGCGCAACGGACGTCTTGCCTGCGCCGAGCGGACCGGAGAGCGCGATCACGTCGCCGGGCTGCACCAGATCGGCGAGGCTGGCGCCGAACGCCTCAGTCGCTTCTGCATCAGGC
>DASVSW010000208.1:0-1868 GCA_036387895.1 Sphingomonas sp. | reverse complement strand
GCAAATGGGGGCATAGACAATGGCTATCGTACGCGCGCGGACGACCGCGCTCGACATGACGAATCTCGACGTGACCAGGGCGAGCCAGGTCTTCGGCAACGCGACGACGATCCGGCTACAGTTCGGGTTCCGCGACGTCCTGCTGATCCGCGGCGAATTCACCTACGACAGCGAGGGCAACCTGACCGGCGGCACGGTGCGCAGCCTGGAGCGCGTCACCGACGGCGACAAGCTGTACAACGTGACGGGGCTCTCCGCGCCGGCGGTCGACTTCGTGGCCGGGCTGGCGGAGGACGACCTCACGCCGCTGATCGCGAACACGCTGGCGGGCAACGACGTGATCTCCGGCAGCACGGGCCAGGACACGTTGCTCGGCTTCGACGGCGACGACCGCCTGTCGGGCGGTGACGATAGCGATGTCCTGGTCGGCGGCGCCGGTCGCGACAAGCTGTTCGGCGGCGAGGGCGGCGACATCCTGCGGGGCGGCGCGGGCGGCGACATCCTGAACGGCGGCGCGGGCGATGACGTCTTCGAGTTCGCCGCGGTGAGCGACTCGACGGCGCGGAACTCCGGGCGCGACCGCATCGTCGGCTTCGAAAGCGGCGACCTGATCGACCTATCCTTGATCGACGCGGTGCAGACCGCGGGCAGCGAAGGAACGAACGAAGAGTTCACGCTGGTCGAAGCGTTCACCGGTGTCGCCGGCCAGCTGATCATCCGTACGGGCGAGCTCGCCGGCAGTTTCGTCGTCGAGGGCGACGTGAACGGCGACAGCAAGGCCGATTTCGCCATCCTGTTCGAGAAGCCGGTCGACGCACCGACCGTCAGCGACTTCGTCTTCTAACCCCGGTCGGCTTCGGCCGACCGCAACAGACGGGCGAGCGCGTCGGCGGGGAAGCTCCGTCCGGCGCGCCAGCTCGTCAGCACGACCTCGCCCGTGCGATCCAGGACGAGCATTCCGGGGAGCGCCGCGCCCGCTTCCGCCCGCAAGCGGCGACGGGCGGGCGCGTCCCATCGGACCGCCGGCCACGGCATCCGGGCGCGGACCATGTACTCGCGTTGCGCCGCCGCGCTGGCGTCGTCGCCGACATAGACCAGCTCGACGTCCGCGGCCCGAAGCCGCGGCCATGCGGCGACCAGCCGGGGCACGAAGGCGCGGCACGGCCCGCACCAGCCCGCACCGTGGTACAGCGCCAGCCACCGCGCGTCGGGCGAGACCGTCGCCGGCTCCCATCCGCCGTCGCTGCGACGCTCGAGAGTCAGCGCGAACGGATCGGGCGGGAGCGCCGGGAGCAGCGCCGCCGCGAGCAGCTCGCGCCTAGAAAGCCGCACTCACCCTCACGAAGGCGGTGCGGGGGAGGCGGGGGCCGTAGACATAGTCGCTGTCGCGGCCGGCGCCCTGCTCCAGGTCGCGCTGGCGGGCGTCGGTCACGTTCTTCACGCCAATCGTCAGGTCGATCTCGCGCCCGTCCGCGCCTAGAGGCAAGTGCCTGGTCGCGGTGACGTCGGCGACGAGGAAGCGCGGGCTGCGCCGGATCTCGCCCAGCCGGTTGTTGAGCACGTCCATACGGTCGACGTAGCGGAGCGCGAGATAGGCGTCGAAGCGTTCGGCGGGCGTCCACACGGCTTGCGCCACGGCGGTCCAGCTCGGCTGTTTGAGATAGCGCCGGGTGAGCAACCGGCGGTCGCCGTCGTCGAAGACGATCTGCGGGTCGTCGTAGCGGGCGCGCAGCCATGCGGCGCCGGCGAGCAGCCGCAACGTGGCGCTCGCGCGGACCGTCGCGTTCAGCTCCGCGCCGACCACCTCCGACCCGCCGGCGTTCTCGCGCAGCTGGAACAGGCCGGTCGTGCCCTCGCGGATGTCGCCG
>DASVSW010000207.1:0-10328 GCA_036387895.1 Sphingomonas sp. | reverse complement strand
ATCTTCGCGGCGGTCCTGTCCATCCTGATCGTGATCGTCGGCGCGGTCGCCTATCCCGGGCTGCCCGTCGCGCAATACCCCGAGATCGCGCCGCCCACCGTGGTGGTGAACGCGTCCTTCCCCGGCGCGTCCGCCGAGACGCTGGCGGAGACGGTGGCCGCCCCGCTCGAGGAGCAGATCAACGGCGTGGAGGACATGATCTACATGTCCTCCTCGTCGACGGGCGACGGCAACGTCGCGATCACCGTCACCTTCGCGCAAGGGACCGACGTCGACCAGGCGCAGGTGCTGGTCCAGAACCGCGTCGCCACCGCCGAGCCGCGCCTGCCCGAGGAGGTGCGCCAGATCGGCGTCACCGTGCGCAAGAACTCGCCAGACATCCTGATGGTGGCGACCCTGATCTCGCCCAACCGGACGCTGCCGCAGCAATACCTGTCCAACTACGCGACGCTCCAGCTCAACGATCGGATCAGCCGCGTGGAGGGCGTCGGCGACGTCACGCTGTTCGGCGGACGCGACTACAACATGCGGCTGTGGATCGACCCCGACCGGGCGACGACGCACAACCTGACGGTCGACGAGATCGTCGGCGCGGTGCGCGCCCAGAACGCGCAGGTCGCCGCCGGTTCGGTCGGGCAGCCCCCCTTCAACACTGGCGGCACCGCGTTCCAGCTCAACATCCAGACGCAAGGGCGGCTGACGACGCCTGAGGAGTTCGGCCAGATCATCGTCCGCCGGCTTGAGGGCGGGCGGCTGATCCGGTTGCGCGACGTCGCGCGGATCGAGCTCGGCGCGCAGGACTATTCGGTCAACGCTTACTTGAGCGGCAGCTCGACGGTCGCCATCGCGATCACCCAGCTGCCCGGCTCCAATGCGCTAGCCACCGCCGACGCGGTGCGCGCGGAGCTCGACGACGCGGCCAAGTCCTTCCCGCCCGACATGGCGTACCGCGTCCCCTACAACCCGACCGAATACATCGCCGCCTCGATCGAGGCGGTGCAGGAGACGCTGTTCGAGGCGGTGATCCTGGTCGCGATCGTGGTGCTGCTGTTCCTCCAGAGCTGGCGCGCGGCGATCATCCCGATCATCGCGATCCCCGTGTCGCTGATCGGCAGCTTCGCGGTGCTCGCGGCGCTGGGCTTTTCGCTCAACAACCTGTCGCTGTTCGGCATGGTGCTGGCGATCGGCATCGTGGTCGACGACGCGATCGTGGTCGTCGAGAACGTCGAGCGCCTCATGGAGCAGGAGGGGCTGACGCCCCTCCAGGCCGCGCACAAGACGATGGACGAGGTGTCGGGCGCGCTGATCGCCATCGCGCTGGTGCTGATCGGCGTGTTCCTGCCGACCAGCTTCATCCCCGGCATCTCCGGCCAGTTCTACCAGCAGTTCGCGGTCACCATCATGAGCGCGACCGCGATCTCGGCCTTCGTGTCGCTGACGCTGTCGCCCGCGCTGGCGGCGCTGCTTCTCCGGCCGAAGCACGAGGGCGAGCCGCGTCCCGGCTGGCGCGGGCTGGGCGCGCGGTTCGCGCGCGGGTTCAACCGGCGGTTCGAGCGGTTGTCGGAGCGCTACGGCCGCTTCACCGGCGGCGCCGTGCGCCGGCTGGCGATCGTGGGCGTCGCCTACGCCCTGCTGATCGGGCTCGCCGTCTGGCGGTTCGCGGCGACGCCGACGGGCTTCATCCCCGCGCAGGACCAGGGCTATCTGATCGCGGTGGTCCAGATGCCGCCCGGCGCGTCGCTCCAGCGGACGACCGAGGTGCTCGACCAGGCGCAGGCGATCGCGCTCAAGAACCCTGCCACGTCCAACACCGTCGCCTTCGCAGGCTTTGACGGCGCGACCTTCACCAACGCGCCCAACGCGGCCGCGATGTTCGTGTCGATGAAGCCGCACGCCGAGCGCAAGGACGCGAACGCGGTCGCGAACGAACTGCGCGGCGCGCTCGCGCCGATCACGGCGGGCAACATCCTCGTCATCCCGCCCCCGCCCGTGCAGGGCATCGGCACCGGCGGCGGGTTCAAGATGATGATCGAGGACCGCGGCGGGGCCGGGCTCCAGGCGCTGGAGGGCGTCGCCTTCGCGATGATGATGAAGGCCAACCAGGCGCAAGGGTTGGCGGGCGCGTTCACCACTTTCAACACGC
Source organism: Sphingomonas sp. (assembly GCA_036387895.1). Classification (GTDB taxonomy): domain Bacteria; phylum Pseudomonadota; class Alphaproteobacteria; order Sphingomonadales; family Sphingomonadaceae; genus Sphingomonas. The sequence continues at coordinate 8,185 of DASVSW010000207.1, read as the reverse complement.
GCACTCCGCGCCTCTACGCCGACATCGACCGCGAACGCGCGGAGCAGCTGGGCGTGCCCGTCCAGAACGTCTTCGCCACGCTCGGCACCTATCTCGGGTCGAGCTACATCAACGACTTCAACTTCCTCGGCCGCACCTTCCGCGTGACGGCGCAGGCGGACGCGCCGTACCGCGACGGCGTGGCGGACGTGGAGCGGCTGCGCACGCGGTCCGACACCGGCCAGATGGTCCCGCTCGCCTCCGTCATGTCGTTGCGCAACGACAGCGGGCCGTACCGCGTGGTGCGCTACAACCTCTACCCCGCCGCCGAGCTCCAGGGCGACACCGCGCCCGGCTTCTCGTCGGGCCAGTCGCTCCGCACCATGGAGACGCTGGCGAGCCAGACGCTGCCCGGCGGCTTCGCGTACGACTGGACGGAGCTCGCCTTCGAGCAGAAGCAGGCGGGCAACACGGGGGCCATCGCGTTCGGCCTCGCCGTCGTGTTCGTGTTCCTGCTGCTCGCGGCGCAATACGAGTCGCTGGCGCTGCCGTTGGCGGTGATCCTGATCGTGCCGATGTGCCTGCTGGCCGCGTTCCTGGGCGTGGCGGCGATGGGCCAGGACAACAACATCCTGACCCAGATCGGGCTGGTCGTGCTGATCGGGCTGGCGGCGAAGAACGCGATCCTGATCGTCGAGTTCGCCAAGCAGAACGAGGACGAAGGCCAGGACCGCTGGACCGCCGCGCGGAACGCCGCGGCGCTGCGCCTCCGCCCGATCGTGATGACCTCCATCGCATTCATCCTCGGCACGTTGCCGCTGGTGATCGGATCGGGTCCCGGCTCCGAGATGCGTCAGGCGTTGGGCGTGGCCGTGTTCTTCGGGATGATCGGGGTGACGCTGTTCGGCCTGCTCTTCACGCCGGCCTTCTACGTCATCAGCCGCAACTTCGGCGATTGGGCGGCCAAGCGCACGCGGCGCAAGCCGACGCCGGACGCGCCGGCGGCCGAGGCGACGGCGTGAAGCGTCTGGCGGCACTCCTCCCGCTGGCGCTCGCGGCTTGCGTCGTCGGCCCCGACTACAAGCCGCCCGCCGCGCCCAAGCTCGCGGACGCCAAGCTGCAGGAGGCGGACCTCGCGCGGGTGTCGCCCACCCCGCTCCCGCCGAAATGGTGGCGGCTGTTCGAGGACCCGGCGCTCGACCGTCTCGTCGAGCGCGCTCTGGCCCGCAACACCGACCTGCGCGAGGCGGCGGCGAACCTCCTGCGCGCCCGCGCGATCCTGGCCGAAGCGCGCGCCGACCGGCTGCCGACCAACGACCTGTCGGCGCAGTACCAGCGGCTGAGGCTGGGCGGCGCCACGACGCTGGGCGGCGCCTTCGGCGGCGGCGGCGGGGGCGTCCCCACGATCGACCTGTTCACGACCGGCAGCGACGCGTCCTACGAGATCGACCTGTTCGGCGGCGTCACCCGCGCGATCCAGGCCGCCCGGGCCGACTACGGCGCCGCGCAGGCGCAGGTCGACGCCGCGCGCGTGTCGGTCGCCGCCGAGACGGCGCGCGCCTACGCCCAAGCCTGCTCCTTCGCCGCCCAGGCGCAGGTCGCGCGTGAAACCGCCGCGCTCCAGCGCCAGACGCTCCAGCTGACGCAGCGGCTGTTCACCGGCGGCCGCGGCACCGCGCGCGAGGTCGCGCAGGCGCAGGTGCTGGTCGAGCAGGCGAACGCGCAGCTGCCGACCTTCGAGGCGGAGCGCCGCGCCGCGCTCTACGCGCTCGCCTTCCTGACCGGCGACACGCCGGAGAGCCTGGACGTCGCCGCCGCCCGCTGCCTCGCCCCGCCGGGCGTGCGTCAGGCGATCCCGGTCGGCGACGGCCAAGCGCTGCTCCAGCGGCGCCCCGACGTGCGCCAAGCGGAGCGCCTGCTCGCCGCCGACGTGGCGCGGATCGGGGTCGCCACCGCCGACCTTTATCCCCGCATCTCGCTGCTGGGCTCGGTCAGCGAGGGGGCGACGCGGCTCGGCGACCTCGGGCGTGCGCAATCGTTCGGCTTCTCGTTCGGCCCGAGGATCAGCTGGAACTTCCCGTTCCAGGGCGCGGCGCGCGCGCGGATCCGCCAATCCGAAGCGCAGGCGAACGCGTCGTTGGCGGCGTTCGACGGATCGGTACTGCGCGCGCTGCAGGAGACGGAGCAGGCGCTGGCCAGGCTCGCCGGCGCGGTCGACGCGGAGGCGTCCTTCGCCCGCGCCGAGGCCGCGAGCGGCGAGGCGGCCCGCATCGCGGCGCTCCGGTTCCGCAACGGGGCCGACACCTTCCTCCAGCTGATCGAGGCGGAACGCGACCGCGCCGCGGCGCGCGCCCAGCTCGCCCAGGCCCGCGCCGACCGGGCGGACGCGCAGGTCGCGGTCTTCCGCGCGCTCGGCGGCGGCTGGGAGGAAGCGCCGCCGGTCGAGGAACGCAGCGCGCGGGCGGCGGCGAGCGAGGCGGGGAAGTAGCGGGGCTCCTCGGGAGCGACCGTCAGGAGCGCTCGGCTGCGCTCAGGAAGCCGACGATCTCCTCCGCCACCCGCGCCGGCTCCTCCAAGTGCAGCCAGTGCGTCGCATCCTCCAGCACCACCGTGCGCGCGTCGTCGCACATCGCGGCGCTCGCGGCGGCGAGGCGGTCGTCGAGGAAACCGTCGCGCCCGCCCCAGAGGATCAGCGTCGGCGTGGCGATCCGCCCGAGCTTCGCCGACCCCGGCAGGCGCAACGCGCGGTAGTAGTTGAGCATCGCAGTGAGCCGGCCGGGGCGCGCCCACGCCTCGGCGTAGCGGCGGAGCGCGTCGGGCGTGAACACGCCCGGCCGCGCGGTGGCGCGCAGCGTCGCCTTCAGCCCGGCATGGCCGAACGCGCCCAGCGACAGCTCGGGCAGCATCGGCAACTGGAACCAGCCGACATAGGCGCTGCGGAGCGCCTGGGTCGGGTGCGACGCGGCGAAGCGTCCCCAGACGTCCGCGTGCGGCGCGTCCATGATCACCAGCCGATCCAGCCGGTCGGCATGGCGGGACGCGACCGCCCAGGCGACGATCCCGCCCCAGTCGTGCCCGACGAGGCTGAACCGTTCGAGCCCCAGCGCGTCGGCCAGCCCCGCGACGTCGTCCGCCAACAGGTCGGTGCGGTAGGCGGCCACGCCCGTAGGCGCGTCCGACAGGCCGTAGCCGCGCATGTCGGGCGCGATCGCGCGATAGCCGGCGTCGGCCAGCGGGCGGAGCAGATGCCGCCAGGCCCACCAGAACTCGGGGAAGCCGTGGAGCAGGACGACGGGCGGCCCGTCCTCCGGCCCGGCTTCGACGACGTGGAGCTCTAGGTCGCCGACGCGCCGTCGCGCCGATCGCCATCCGGGTTTGAGGAGGTCGTCCGCCATGCCGCCCGAGCGCGCGACTCCGCCCTCGCGTTCCCGCCTCAGGCGATCCGGTCGCCCAGCTTCAGCAGCTTGTCGCTGCGCGTGATGATCACCTTGTCGCCAGGCTTCACCGCCGCGAACAGCTTAGCCGCGAAGCCGTCTGGCACGCCGATGCAGCCGTGCGTGGCGTAGCCGTACGCCACCTGCGTCGCGTGGATCGCCACCCCGTCGTTCGTCAGGCGCAGCATGTACGGCATCGGCGCACCGTACAGGTTGGACACGTGGTGGCGCTTCTTGGCCATGATCGGGAAGGTGCCGAGCGGCGTCGGCTTCTCGTCCGCGCCGTAGAGCACCGCCGCCGCGCCGATCTCATAGCCGCCGCGGAAGACCGACAGCGTCTGCGCCTTCAGGTCGATGGTGATCGTGATCGGGCCGGCCGGCACGCCGGCCTCGTCCCACGCCCAGTCGCCGAAGGCGATGCCGGTCCCGAGATCGAGCACGCGCTCGATCTTCAGCGGGGCGGCTACGGGGGAAGGCGCGGCCGTCGGCTCCGGTGCAGGAGCGGTCTTTCCGGCGGGAACGGTGACGCTGATGGGCGTGTTCGCCCTTGTCAGCGCCACCGGGGCCGGCACGCCCTCGCCGTCCCCCCGAAACATCGTCATGCCGAATGCGCCGACGGCGGTCGCGAGCACGAGCACCGCCGCGATCCGCGCGCCTACCGCCTTCGATCCGCCGACCATCCACCGCTCCCTTGGCCCAGGTCGGTCGTATTGCGCGCTAACAACGCGCGAGTCAGCAGCTCGTTTCGCGGCGTCCCGGCGCGGGACGACGGCGTCCGGCCTTAACCGGCGCGCGCCTTGACCGGCTAAGGCTAACATAACCCAGCGAGTTTCCGGGCGGGGATGCTGAACTTTTCGGAAAGCCCCCGGTTCTGAAGGCGGAGTTCGCCGCCAGGAGGAAATCATGAAGGTCGCCGACTGCATGACTCGCGACGTCCGCGTCGTGACGCCCGAACAGACGATCCAGGACGCCGCCCGCCAGATGCTCGACGCCGACACCGGCGCGCTCGTGGTCGGAACCGCGGAGGAGCCGCGGGGCATCGTCACCGACCGCGACATCGCGGTGCGCGCCGTCGCGCAGGGACGCGGACCCGACACGCCCGTCGGCGAGGTGATGAGCGGCGACGTCGTCACCGTGCGCGAGGATCAGGACCTGGACGACGTGGCGGTGCTGATGAGCGACCGCCAGGTGCGGCGCGTGGCCGTGCTGGGCGACGACGGCCGGCTGTCGGGCATGATCTCCGTGGGCGATCTCGCCAAGTCGAACGACAGCGACACCGCCGAGGCGGCGATGACCGGCATCGCGCAGGACGGCGGCGAGCATCAGCAGCGCGCGGAGAGCGCGTCGTGAGCTTGCGCGCCTTCGCCCGGATCTTCGGGGTCGCGTTCCTCCTCATCGGCCTGTCGGGCTTCGTGCCGGGCCTCAGCCCCGCGCACGACCATCCGGGGCTGACCGTCGACGCAGGCTCGGCGCTGGCGCTGGGACTGTTCCCCGTGAACATCCTCCACAACCTCGCGCATCTGGCGTTCGGCGTCTGGGGGCTGGTCGCGTCGCGCGGCGCGGGCGCGTCCCGCGCCTATGGCAAGGGCGTGGCGATCGCCTACGGGCTGCTCACGGTAATGGGCCTGATCCCGGCGACGGACACGACCTTCGGGCTGGTTCCGATCTACGGCAACGACGTCTGGCTGCACGCGCTCCTGGCGGCGATCGGCGGCTATTTCGGCTGGGCCCACAAGGAGACGGCGGACGCCGCGCGGCGTTAGGCGTCGGCCTCCACCTGCTCGATCAGCGCGCGCACGCTTTCGGGCGTGAAAGGCTTCTCCAGGACCGGCCGCCGCGCGCTCGCCAGGAAGCGCTCGGCGGACGCGCCCAGCGTGTCGCCGGTGGTGAAGCACATGCGCCGGACGAGGTCGGGCCGCATCGCCGCGACCCAGGCGTGGAGCTCCGGCCCGTCGACCTCCGGCATCCGGAGGTCGCTCACGACGAGGTCCCATTGCCCTTCGGCGAGCCGCGCCTTGCCCGCGACGCCGCCGATCACGACGTCGCACCGAAAACCTTCGAGCATCAGGAAATCGGCGAGCGACTCCGCGATCTCCGGCTCGTCGTCGATCACCAGCGCCCGGCGCGGCGCCGGCTCGGCGGGCGCAGCGGCGGGCTCGGGCGCGACCTTGGGCAGGGTCTGGGTGCTGTCGACCGGCAGCGTCAGGCGGAACCACGCGCCCCGCTCGCTCGGCATCAGCGCCAGGCGCCCGCCATGCGCCTCCGCCAGCCCCTGGCTGAACGACAGGCCGACGCCCGTCCCCTCTCCTTGCGGCTTGGTCGTGAAGAAGGGCTCGAAGACGCGCCGGCCGACGTCCTCCGGGATGCCGGGACCGGTGTCGACGACGTCGATCACCACCGTGTCGGGCTCCGGCCCCGGCGCGGTAGTCAACACGAGCCGGCGCTCGGGCGCGTCCGCCTCCGCCATCGCCTGTTGCGCGTTGACGAGGAGGTTGATGATGATCTGGTGAAGCTGGTCGGCGTCCGCCGAGATGCGCGGCAGGTCGACCGCCAGCCGCCGCTCCACGGTCACGCCGCTGGTCCGCATGTTGTAATCGGCGAGGTCCAGCGCCGCCACCGCGACCGCGTTCAGATCGACGGGCTCGCGCTCGGGGCGCTTGGCGCGCGCCATGGCTAGGAAGGTCTGGACGATCCGCGCGCAACGGTCGGCGGCGCGCCGGATCTTGAAGGCGCGGTCGGCGAGCTCGGTACCCTTGGCCTGGCGCTCCATCATCACCGCCTGCGCGACGACGATCGAGAGGGGATTGTTGAGCTCGTGGCTGACGCCCGCCAGCAGCGAGCCCAGGGCCGACAGCTTCTCCGTCTGGTGCAGCGCGTCGCGCGACCGCTGCAGCGCCGCCTCGGCCGCCTTGCGGTCGGTCAGGTCGATGGTGAAGCCGCCGGTCCTGGCCAGCCCGTGCCCGTCGATCGGGAAGGCGATGGAGAGCGCCGCCGTGTAGCGTCCGCCATTGTCGGCCGGATCGGCGCGGATCAGCTCCGCGCTCACCCGCCGGCCCGCGGCGGCCTGGCGCTCCAGCCGCTCCACCTCGCGCGCGATCTCCGGGTCCATCAGCTCGGCGACGCTGCGGCCGACGATGTCCTCGCGCGGGCGGCCCATGGCGAGGCTCAGCTCCTGGTTGATGCGGAGATAGCGCCCGGCCCCGTCCTTCAGGTGCATGCCGATCGGCGCGTTCTCCATGAAGGTCGCGAGCAGCGACTCCGATTCCGCCAGCCGCTCCTCGAAGCGCGCGCGGTCGAGCGCGGTCCAGGTGCGGTCGGCGATCTCGGCCGCCAGGCGGACATCGGCGTCCGTCCAGGCGCGGACCTCCGACGACTGCACGGACAGCACCGCCGCCAACCGTCCGCCGCGCACCAGCGGCACGCTGATCCCCGACCGGACCCCGATCGCGGCGTAGACCGCCTGCGACGCCGGGTCGAACAGCGGGTGGCGGGTCACGTCCTCCACCGCGAGCGCACGGCCCGCCAGGTGGCTCTCGACGACCCGCTCGCCCAGCGCGGAGAAGGGGTAGCGCTGGCCGAGCAGCGGCTCCGCCGGACCCCATTCCTGCACCACCTCCAGCTGGTCGCCGGGATCGACCACCTCCGCGTAATTGGCGCGCTCGACGCCCAGATACGCGCCGAGCCGGGACAGCGTCGCCCCCAGGATGCCGCGCGGCCCCGACTCCGCCCGGACCGCGTCGCTCCACTCGATAAGGAAGGCCTGCGCCCGCTCGCGCTCGAGCAGCGTCGCCTCGGCGCGGGCGCGCTCCAGCATGACCCAGGTCCGGTCGGCGACGTCGCGCATTAGCTGGACCTCGGCGGCGCGCCAGCGATGCGCCTTGGCGCACTGCACCGACAGCACGGCCCGGACCCGTCCGCCGCGGATCATCGGCACGCCCAGGAACGAGACGGCGTCCACCTGGGCGTAGGCCCGCTTGGCGTCGGGCGCGAAGCGGTCGTCGGCGAAGACGTCCTCCACCACCACCACGTCGCCCGTGAGGTAGGCGTCGTGGACGCCCTCGCTCAACCCTTCGCGCCGGGGCACGAGCGCGCCGTCGGGCCCGGCGTCGCTGCGCCACTCCTGCAGCACCGCGAAGCGCGCGCCGCCGTCGTCGCTTTCGGCGTAGTTGGCGCGTGCGACGCTCAGGTGGCGGCCCAGATGCGCGATGGTGGTGGCCACGATCTCGTCGGGCGACCCCTGGGCGCGCACCGCGTCCGCCCAGGCGATCAGGAACGCCTGGTTGCGTTCGCGCTCGCGCAAGGCCTCCTCGGCGCGGGCGCGCTCCAGCACGCCCCAGGCGCGCTCGGCGACGTCGCGCAGCAGGCTCTTCTCCTCGTCGCGCCAGATGCGGGGCTCGTTCTGCTGGACCGCCAGCATCGCGCGGACCTCGCCGTCGCGCACCAGCGGCACGCAGACGAAGCCGCGCGCGCGGCGGCGCTCGCGGACCATGCGGTGCGCGTGCGCCAGCCTGGGCTCGGCGAGGATGTCGTCGACCGCGACCACCTCGCCCGCGATGAAGCGGCCGCCCAGCTCCGGGCCGAACAGCTCGATCGGCAGGCTGGTCCCCAGCGTCGCCGCGGCGCCCTCCTCCTTCCATTCGGCCAGGACGTGGACGTCGCGACGGTCCCTGACCTCGGCGTAGTTGGCGCGCGACGTCCCGAGATGCGCGCCCAACCGTTCGAGCGTGGCGCCAAGGATGGCGGCGACGGAGCTCCGCTCGCGCAACGCGTCC
>DASVSW010000206.1:0-2185 GCA_036387895.1 Sphingomonas sp. | reverse complement strand
AGCTCGGTCCCCAGCACCCGCGCGCCTGGCGAGCCGCGCTTGGCGAGCGGAGCCGCTGCCGCCGCGGTCGCGCCGCCGTCCGCGATCAGCACCGCGCCATAGGGCGCCTTGGCCGCCAACCGCCCTGCCGCCGCGTTGATGCTGGCCGGCGTGCGTGAATAGGTCTGCAATGACACCACCTGCCCGCCGCCCGACTCGACCGCGCGCAGGAAGCTGGTCGAGGCGCGCTCGCCGTACAGCCCGTTCGGCACCAGGCCCGCAAAGCTGGTGACGCCGCGCGAGCGGGCGAAGGCGACCACCCGCTCGACCGACTGCGCCGGCGCGTAGCCCATCACATAGGTGCCCTCGCCCGCGACGCCGGTGTCGTTGGAGAAACTCAGCACCGGCACGCCGGCCGCGCGTGCGATCGGGCCGACCGCGCGCGCGTCCTCGGCGAGCAACGGCCCCAGGATCAGCTGCGCGCCCTCCTCGATCGCGCGGCGCGCCGCCGCGGCGGCCCCGGGCGCGGTGTCATAAGTGGTGACGCGGATCTGCGTCGTGTTGGTGTCGAGCAGCGCCAGCTGTGTCGCGTTGGCGATCGACGTGCCGACGCCGGCATTGCCGCCCGACAGCGGCACGAGCAGCGCGACGCGGTTGCGCGCGGTGTCGCGCGGGATGCCGGCTTCCACCACCGGCTCGGCCACCGTCGTGCGTTCGGCGGCGCGCGGCGGCGGCGGCTCGAGCGGCCCGCGCGGCACCACGGTCGCGCACGCCGCGAGCAGCCCCGCCGCCGCGACCGCGACGAGGCGCTTCGCCCAGCCGGCCAAAGGAGTCGGTTGCCCGACCCGAACACCCTCTGCCATGACCCACTCCCATGAACGACTTGTTGCCCGGCCTCTATATCGTGGCGACCCCCATCGGCAATCTCGGCGACCTGTCGCCCCGCGCCGCCGACGTGCTCGCGCGCGCCGATGTGATCGCGGTCGAGGACAGCCGCGTCACCGCAGGGCTGCTGCGCCACATCGGCGTCAAGCGGCCGATGACGCCCTATCACGACCACAATGCCGAAGGGGTGCGTCCGGGGCTGGTCGCGCGCATGGGGCGGGAGGTGGTGGCGCTGGTCTCCGACGCCGGCACGCCGCTGATCTCCGATCCCGGCTACAAGCTGGTCCGCGACGCTCGTGCGGCGGGGCACGCGGTGGTGACGATCCCCGGCCCGTGCGCGGCGGTGGCGGCGCTGACACTGGCGGGGTTGCCGACCGACCGGTTCCTGTATTTAGGCTTCCTGCCCTCAAAGGCGCAGGCCCGCGCCGCCGCCATCGTCGAGGTCGCGACCGTCCGCGCGACGCTGGTGCTGTACGAATCGGGTCCACGTCTCGCCGCCTGTTTGGCCGCCCTCGCCGCTGGCCTCGGTGACCGCGACGCGGCGGTCTGCCGCGAGCTCACCAAGCGCTTTGAGGAGGCCGTGACCGGCACGCTCGCCACCCTCGCCGCGCGCTACGCCGACGCGCCGCCCAGGGGCGAGATCGTGATCGTCGTGGCCCCGCCCGGCGAAGCCCCGCCCGCCAGCGCCGACGACACCGACGCGGCGCTTGCGGAGGCGCTCACCCGCCTGCCCGCCGCCAAGGCGGCGAGCGAAGTCGCGAAGCGGTTGGGCGTGGATCGCAAGGCGCTGTATGCGCGGGCGCTGGCGATGAAGGGGTGACACTCGGCTGAGGTGCTCCCCTCCCGCAAGCGGGAGGGGAACCGCTCGCGAAAAGCGCCGCCTTCTTCTCCCCTCCCGCTTGCGGGAGGGGTTGGGGGAGGGCATGTCACCTCCGATGCACGACAAAGGTGGCAAGCGCCCGACCATGCGTGCCCGAGCCCTGCGCTCCAATCCGACCGAGGCCGAAAAGCGCCTGTGGAGCTGCCTCAACGCGAAGAAAGTCGCAGGCACACGCTTCAGCCGCCAACACCCGATCGGTCCGTATATCTGCGACTTCGTAGCGCGGACGCCCAAGCTGGTGGTCGAACTCGACGGCGGTCAGCGCGCGGAGGCGGCAGAGGCCGATGCCCGCCGCACCTTCTACCTGCAGAACCAGGGCTATCGCGTGATCCGCTTCTGGAACACCGACGTGCTCGCCAACATCGACGGTGTAGTCGCAGAAATCCAGCGCGTGCTGGGGGACATGCCCTCTCCCAGCCCCTCCCGCGAGCGGGAGGGGAG
>DASVSW010000205.1:0-4641 GCA_036387895.1 Sphingomonas sp. | reverse complement strand
CTGATCCGGGGCGAGCTGGTGATGCACGGCTATTGGCGCAACGCGGCCGAGACCGCGCGCGTGATCAAGGACGGCTGGCTCTACAGCGGCGACATCGGCGAGATCGACGGGGCGGGCCGCATCAAGATCACCGACCGCAAGAAGGACCTGATCGTCAACGACAAGGGCGACAACGTCGCGCCCCAGAAGGTCGAGGGCATGCTGACGCTGCAGCCCGAGATCGCGCAGGCGATGATCTACGGCGACCGCCGGCCCTACATGGTCGCGGTGCTCGTCCCCGACCCCGAATGGACGCAGGAGTTCTGCTCGCGCACGGGCGCGTCGTGCGACTTCGGCAAGCTCCTGGAGAACGCCGGCTACCGCGCCGGGCTGTCCGCGGCGGTCGAGCGGGTCAACAAGGACCTGTCGGTGATCGAACGCGTCCGCCGCTTCGTCGTCGCCGACGAGCCCTTCGCGATCGAGAACGAGCAGATGACGCCGTCGATGAAGATCCGCCGGCACGTGCTGAAGAGCGTGTACGGGGAAAGGCTGAACGGGTTGTACAAGGGCTGACGCCGAGTTCCCTCCGCTCGAGTCGTCATCCGAGCGAAGGCTGGGGTCGCATGGTTCGGGCCGGGTGCGCTCTCGGCAGGCGATCCCGGCTTTCGCCGGGATGACGGAAAAGGGTGGAACGGTGGAACGAGGCGGCTGGACCTACATCATGACCAACCGCCCGCGCGGGGTGCTCTACATCGGCGTGACCGCCCACTTGGCGCAGCGCGTCGACCAGAACCGGAGGGGCGAAGGATCGGCTTTCTGCCGGCGGTACGGGATCGATCGGCTCGTGCTCGCCGAACCGCACGAGGAGATCGCCTACGCCATCGCGCGCGAGAAGCCGCTGAAGGCGTGGCGGCGGGCTTGGAAGATCGAGCTGATCGAAGCGACCAACCCGACCTGGCGCGACCTGTTTCTCGAACTCGCCTGACTCTACCGCGCCCAATCCCACCGACGAACTCAATTCGTCATCCCAGCGAAAGCTGGGATCGCTCGCCGAGAGCGCACCCGGCCCGAACCACGCGATCCCAGCTTTCGCTGGGATGACGGGTTATGCGTTATCCTACCCCTTCCCCTTCGGCACCACCGCCATCGTCCAGTCCCGCTCCGGCCGGAGGTACTTCGCCGCCGTGTCGCGCAGCTGCTCGGGCGTGACGCGGACGTAATCCTCCGCGATGCGCTTGGTTGCCTCGACGCGGCGGGGGTCGAAAGCGGCGCCGCCCAGCTGCTGGAGCCAGAACTGGTTGCCCGACGAGGCGCGCAGGATGAACTGCGCCATGGGGCGCAGGATGCGGTCGAGCTCGTCCTTGGGCACCGGGTTGGCCACGAGATCGGCCGCGATCTCGCGCGCCATGCGGTGGAACAGCGGCACGCGGTCGGGCGTGACGTTGCCCAGCGCGATGAGCCGCCCGCCCGCCGGCAGCCCGACGGGCCATTGGCTGCGCACCACGGGCGAGTAGCTGGCGCCCTCCGCCTGGCGCAGCCGCTCGAACAAGCGGTCGGAGAAGATCTGCGCCAGCACGTCGAGGCGGCGGCTCTCGGCGATCCCCTCGATCCCGCCGCCCGTCGGCCAGGCGATGACGGCCGCCGCCTGGTTGTCGGCGCCGGTGTGCGTCCGGACCACGGGCGTCGCGACATGCGCGGGGAAACGGACGGGCGCGTCCGACAGCCGGGCGGGTGCGCGGGGAGCGAGCGCCCCCAGCGACCGCGCGACCGCGTCGATCGCAGCGTCCGCCTCGACGTCGCCGAACACCGAGACCTCGATCGGCCCCTGCGTCAGCATCGGCTCCCACAAGCGGCGGAAGGACGCGGCGTCGAGCGCCGCGATCTGATCGCGCGTCGGCGCGGTCCAGCGGGGATCGCCCGCTCGGAGCAGTCCCTCCAGGTCGCGGCCGATCACGCCGTCGGGCGACGAGTCGTAGCCTTGCGAGGCGGCCAGCGCGACCGCGCGGGCGCGCGCCACCGGCGCCGGATCCCAGCGCGGGGCCGCCAGCTTGGCCGCGAACAGCCGCAACTGGTCGGCGAGGTCCGCCCCGTTGGTCAGCGCGTCGAACGAGAAGGCGTCGTCGCCCACGTCGAAGCCGAACCCGATGCGGCGGCCCGCGACCAGCTGGTCGAGATCGCCCTGGTCGAGGTCAGCGAGGCCGCTCGCCACCAGCGCGAGCTCGCCCGCCCAGGCCGGCGACCCGCGGTCGGCGGGCAGCGATCGCTGGCCCCCGCCGAAGCGCACGCGGACGTAGACGCGCCCCGTCTCGCCCTTGTTGGGGAAGAGCAGCAGCCGGACGCCGTTGCTGAACGCCACCGTCTCCAGCTCGAGTCCCGGCGTCGCCTGACGGCTCGTGACCGTCGCTGGCGCGCCCAGCTTCGGGAGCTGCGCGAAGGTCACGGAACGGGCCTCCCGCCGCGCGCCGGCGAGCTTCGACACGTCCGCCGTCAGCGCCTGTTGCAGCTTCGCCTGCGCGGTCGGGTCGGGCGTGCGCGTGTTGACGAGCGCGCGGTCGACGCCCTCGAACAGCTTCCTGGTCGAGGCCTGGATCGCGGCGGGCGTGAACATCCGCTTGGCGCGCGCGTCCGTGAAGATCGCGTAGGAGCCGGCGGGCGAGGTCACCGTCTCGCGAATGTCGAGCGCCTCGACGAGGTCGTCGGCCTGCTTGGCCCCTGCCTCGACGCGCGCGGTCTCGACGGAGGTGCGCAGCGCGGTGTCGAAATCGGCGAGCTCGCGGTCGATCTCGGCCTGGGTGGGCGGCGCGGCCTCCGCGTCGGCGATGATCGCGCGGACCTCCTTCAGGGCGGTCGCCCAGTCGTCGCCGACCGGCACGACGTTGACGCTGGTCATGTTCGCGGAACGATACTGGTCGTCCAGGCTCACGCTGGCCTGGAGGAAGCCGCCGCCGGTGCGCGCGCGCGTCTCCAGCCGGCGGCTGATGATCCGACCCGCCAGCATGTCGACCATGCGGCGCTGGTTGAACAGGATCGTGTCGTCGCGGTAGATCCAGGGGCGCAGCGTCGCCGAGATCACCATGGCCGGGATGCCCGGCTCCGCGATGGCGGCGGTGGCGGGCTTGGACGCGTCGGGCTTGCCGAAATCCGGGTCCTTGGGGTCAGGCCCCTGCCCCTTCCACTCGCCGAAGTGCCGCGCGATCGAGGCGGCGAAGACCGACGGGTCCATGTCGCCGGAGATGACGACCACCGTGCGGCTCGGCCGGTACCAGCGGTCGTGGAACGCCTGCATCGCGCGGGCGGTGGCGCCTTCCAGCGTCTTGGTGGTGCCGATCGGCGACCGGTCGGCGAGCGGCTGGCCCGCGAAGAACAGCTCGCGCACCGCGTCGCCGACCCTGACCTGCGGGCCGGGCTGCTCGCGCTGCTCGGCGAGAACCACGGGCCGCTCGGCGGCGACGGTGGCGTCGGTGATGATGGGCGCGTCCATCATGCCGGACATGATCCGCAGGGACTCGTCGAGCGCCTGCGGCGTGGCGCCGGGCAGGTCGAGCTTGTAGGTCGTCGCGACCGGCGTGGTGGACGCGTTCGAGTCCGAGCCGAAGGTCGCGCCGAAGCGCTGCCAGACGCGCTTCGCCTCGCCGTCGGGCACGTATTTGGACCCGCGGAAGGACAGGTGCTCGATGAAGTGCGCGAAGCCGCGCTCGGCGTCGGTCTCGTGCAGCGACCCTGCGTCGATGCGCACGCGCACCGCGACCTGCCCCGGCGGCACGCCGTTGCGGCGGACCGCGTAGCGGACGCCGTTGGGCAGCGTGCCGAATGACCAGCCCGGATCGGGCGCGATGTCCGACCCCTTGTAGAGCCAGGGCGCGGGGTCGACCCCCGGCGGGGTCGCGGCTTTCGCCGGCGCGGCGGGGGCCGACTGCTGGCCCGAAGCGGGGAGCGCCAGGGACGCGACGAGGGGCAGGAACGCGACGCGGAGCGCGCGGAAGGACGAGGTCATATCCCCCTATCTAGTCGCGCCCGCGCCGCCCCGCCACCACGGACCGCGGCCGAGTTCACCTAAGGCGTCACGGCTCCTTGCCGCCCCTCGCGGTCAGCATCCCCGGCGTGATGAAGCCGATCGGCTGCACCGACGCCGCGTCCTGCTTCAGCCGCGAGCGCATCTGCTCGTAGTCGCGCTCCATCTCGGGCGTCACGGTCGCGCGGGACTCGGACAGCGCCTTCTCGAAGTCCTCCATGTACACCTCGCGCGCGTTGAGCGACCGCCGGAGCGCGATGAGGCCGGCGCGCCGCACCACGTCCTCCAGGTCGGCGCCGGTGAAGCGCTCGGTCCGCTTGGCCACGTCATCGAGGTCGACGTCGCGCGCCAGCGGCATCTTGGCGGTCTGGATGTCAAGGATGCGCCGCCGTCCCGCGGCGCTAGGCACGCCGACATAGACCAGCTCGTCGAAGCGCCCGGGCCGTAAAAGCGCGGGGTCGACGAGGTTGGGGCGGTTGGTGGCGCCGATCACGACCACCGACTGCAGCTCCTCCAGCCCGTCCATCTCGGCGAGGATGGTGTTGACCACGCGCTCGGTCACCTGCGGCTCGCCGGCCCCGCTCCCGCGCGCGGGGACGAGGCTGTCGAGTTCGTCGATGAAGATCACGGTGGGCGCGACCTGGCGCGCG
>DASVSW010000204.1:0-2697 GCA_036387895.1 Sphingomonas sp. | reverse complement strand
GGGAGGACTCCCGAACCGTTGAGCGGTCCTCCCCCTCCACCGCTTCGCGGTTCCCCTCCCCCTGGCGGGGGAGGACTTAGAAGGGGCGGCGGTCATCGCGCTAGCGTCGGCGTTGCCATAGTGGCGTTCGGGACGTTGCGCTTCTTCCACTCCATCGCCATCCGGACGCGCGTTCTGCCGGACGGGTGGTCGAAGAAGATCGCCTCCTCGAACGCGCTCGGTTCGAGCTTGCGGTACTCGCCCAGGCGGATCGCGGCAATCGCGAAGCCGTCGGGCGCGCGCGCGGCCTGCAGGCCGAAGGCGTCGGCTTCGCTCTCGTTGACGCGGACGATCGTGTTGAAGAGCGGCGTCGCGACCATCTGCGCCACCGCCACGAGGCCGAGCAGGAGCGGCGCGGACGCGGGGTCGGCGACGTCGCGGACGCGCCAGCCGGGACGGCGGCGGATCAGCGCGGGCGCGACGCGCGAGACGGCGAACAGGATGGCGAGGAGGAGCGCCGCCAAGGCGCCGACCAGCTTCCAGACGTGGTTGAGCAGATAATGGCCCATCTCGTGCCCCATCACCGCCGCGACCTCGTCGGGGCGGGTGCGGTTGAGGAGGTTGTCGTTGAGCGTGATGCGGATCGTCGGGCCGACGCCCGAGACGTTGGCGGAAATGCGCTTGGTCTGGCGCGACGCGTCGGACACGTAGATGTTGTCGGCCGGCACGCCATGGGCGCGCGCCATCCCGACGATGCGGTCGCGCAAGGGCCCCGCCGGCATCTCGGTGTAGGTGTTGAACAGCGGCGAGATGAACACGGGGCCGAGCGCCACGCCGACCAGCAGGAAGGCGGACAGGGTGCCGCCGCCGATCAGCCACCACAGGCGCGGCGCGCGGCGGATCCCGGCGTAGAGCGCGCCGAAGAGCAGCGGATTCACCACGAGCCCGATCAGGAGCGCGATCCCCTGGTCGCCCATCCACTCGCCGAAGCCCTGGTTCATCAGGCCGTACTGACGCTCGCGGAAGAACTCTGTGTAGACGCTCCAGGGCAGGAGGAGCAGCGTCGCCGCGATCGTGAAAGGCAGCGCGTAGAGCATGGGCTGGAGCCAGCGCCGCGTCGTCACCCGTTCCGCCCAGTCGCGCATCCGCGCCGACAGGCCGGTCGCGAGGAGCAGGCCGTAGGCGAGGACGGCGACGACCGCGTTCCACAGGATCAGCCAGTAGCCGCCCTCGAAATAGGCGTCCGACCGCTCGCGGGCGGGACCGGAGAGGAGCGAGAGATAGGCGCGCGTCGCCTGTTCGACGTCGAAGCCCTGCGCCGCCGACGCCGGCAGCAACGCGGCGCATAGCGCGAGCGCGGTGGTCTTCACCCCCACACCACTCCTCCCGTCATGCCGGGCTCGACCCGGCATCCATGCGCGTCCGCTCGCTCGAGAGCGCCTCCGCGAGCAGAAGGCCCGCGCGTGGACCCCGGGTCAAGCCCGGGGTGACGGTAGTAGGGGCGGTAGCGGGTGTCAGCGCGCCATCGGTCCCTTGTAGAGCGTGCCGAAATAGTCGCCCTTCACCCAGCGCGGGCGCTCGGGCGCGTTGGCGAGCGCCGCGGCGATGGCGTGGTTGACGCGGACGAAGTCGGCCGCCGCCGCCCAATCGATCGGCTGGTCGATCTCGTCGGACGGCTTGTGGTAGTTGGCCTTCAGGAACGCCGCTGTCGCCTCCGCGCCGCGCCCGCCGGGGCCGGGGACGAGCGAGACCGACGGCACGCCCTGGCGGACGAAGCTGTAATGGTCGGTGCGGACGAAGCTCGCCTCTTGCGGCGCCGGATCGGGGACGAGGCGCACGCCCGCGGACTGAGCCGCCTGGGCGGCGATCGGGCCGATGCCGGAGCGGTCCGCGCCGAACGCGACGAGGTCCTGGAAGCGGTAGGTCAGGATCGGCATGTCGAGATTGACGTTGGCGACGACCCCGGCCTTGGGCACCGTCGGGAAGGCGGCGTAATAGTCGGAGCCGATCAGCCCCTTCTCCTCCGCGGTGACCGCCACGAAGAGGAGCGAGCGCTTGGGCGCGCGGCCCTCCTGCTGGAAGCGGCGCGCGACCTCGATCATCGAGGCGATCCCGATCGCGTTGTCCATCGCGCCGTTGTTGATCGCGTCGCCGTCGACCGGCCGGGTCACGCCGATATGGTCGAGATGGCCCGACAGCACGACGTGCTCCGCCGCCAGCGTCGGGTCCGAGCCGCGGAGCAGCCCGACGACGTTGGGGCTCGACAGCCGCTCGAGCGTGAAGCGCTGCTTGGTGGACAGCGTCGCGGCGAGCGCGCCGGTCGGCACCGCCTTGCCCGCGGCGTCGGCGGCCTGGACCTCGGCCCAGCGGATGCGCGAGCCGGCGAACAGCTTGGCCGCGCCTTCCTGCGATATCACGGCGAGGACCGGCGCGCCGGCCGGGCGGGGCTTGCCGTCGGGGCCGGCCCAGGTGACGGCGCGCGCGTCCCAGTTGCGGTGGATGGCGGACACGGGGATGATCCCGCGGCTCTGGTTCGACTCGATGAAGACGATGCCGGCGGCGCCCTTGGCGGCGGCGGCGCGGGCGCGGTCGACGCGGTTGCCGAGATGCGCCGCGATCTCCGAGTTCAGGCCCTGCGGCCCGCTGTAGAAGACGGCGACGACTTTGCCGCGGACGTCCAGGCCCTTGTAGTCGTCGCGGCCGAGCGCCGCGTCGACG
>DASVSW010000203.1:0-6399 GCA_036387895.1 Sphingomonas sp. | reverse complement strand
AGGCGGACTGGGCGGCGCTCGATCGGCGCCCCAACGTCCGCGTCGCGGCCGCGCTCGTCGAGATCGGCGAGACGGAGCTCGCCGACGACGTGATCCGGCAGCAGGCGCGGATCGGCGCGCCCGGCGAGTTCCAGAGCCTCGTCCGGCTGGCGGAGACGCTGGACCTGCCCGCGACGTCGATCTGGCTCGCGCACAACTGCCCGGCCGGGGTCCGGCCCGCCGCCGAAGCGCGCTATCCGACGCCCGAGTGGAAGCCCGAGAGCGGCTGGCGCGTCGACAAGTCGCTCGTCTTCGCGCACGCCCTGGAGGAGTCGCGGTTCCGTCCGACGGTGACGAGCCCGGCGGGCGCCTACGGCCTCATGCAGATCATGCCCGCCGCCGCGACCGACTTCGCGCGCGAGCGCGGCCTGCCGGGCGTCGACAAGGCGCTGCTGTCGCGTCCGTCGGTCAACATGGACATCGGCCAGCGGCATCTGGAGCGGCTGCGCGACAGCGGCACGACCGAGGGGCTGCTGCCCAAGGTCATCGCCGCCTACAACGCCGGCGCGACCCCGGTGTCGGAGTGGAACCGCATCGTCCGCGACGGCGGCGATCCGCTCCTCTACATCGAGTCGATCCCCTATTGGGAGACGCGCGGCTACGTGACCACGGTGCTGCGCAACTATTGGATGTATGAAGGCGTGGCGGGCCGGTCGGCGTCGCCCAGCCGCTCGGCATTGGCACAGGGCATGTGGCCGCGCTTCCCCGGGCTGCCGGGCGCGGGCGCGGTGCGCCGGAACGCGCGTCCCGGCGCGATCGCGACCGCCGCGATCGGCGTCGGCTCCGATGCCAATTGACGAGAGCCGCGCGTTCGTCCCGGTCCGGATCGCGATCCTGGCGGTCTCCGACACCCGGGCGCTCGCCGAGGATCGGTCGGGCGACATCCTGGTGGAGCGGTTGCGGATGGCGGGGCACGTGCTCGCCGACCGGCGGATCGAACGCGACGACGCCGACGCGATCGTCGGACATCTGGAACGGTGGATCGCCGACCCCTCGATCGACTGCGTCGTGACGACGGGCGGCACGGGGGTGACCGGCCGCGACGTGACGCCCGAGGCGGTGGAGCGCGTCGCCGAGAAGATGATCCCCGGCTTCGGCGAGCTGTTCCGTTGGCTGAGCTACCGGACGATCGGCACCTCGACGATCCAGTCGCGCGCCTGCGCGGCGGTGGCGCGGGGGACGTACGTCTTCGCGCTGCCGGGATCGACGGGCGCGGTGAAGGACGGTTGGGACGGGATCCTGCGCGATCAGCTCGACAGCCGGCTCAGCCCCTGCAACTTCGTCGAGCTGATGCCGCGGCTGATCGAGTAGATCGGGGCTTGATGCGCATCAGCCAGAACTATGCGCGTCGATAACGCAGGTGAATTCCCGGTCGCTAAGCCCCTGTTATCGGGAACGCGTCACGTCCGGCTGGCGAACCCTCGACCGGTCGGATGCGGGCGAGGCCGGGTCGTTCCTGGAGCGATGCGGAGGGCGCACGGCGGCGACCGTTTCCTGCACCGGATCGTCGCCGTGCGCCCGTCGCCGATCGCTCAAGTCACGGAACCTGCTCGGATGTTCGCGGATTGTGCTATTCCGGGGACGGACATCACCTCGGGTCGACGAGACGCCGCGCCACCGGGGAACCGGCCGGACGACGGCGCGTGGAGAGAATGGTTCGAAATGAACAAGGACGACGCGGCTTACTATTACCGGCGGGCTGAACTGGAGTTGGAACTGGCGCAAGCGGCGGAGCATCCCGCGGCGGTGAAGGCGCATTACCTCCTCGCGTCGCATTACCTCGACAGCCTGCACGAGAGCGGCGCGGAGCTGGCGCCCGCCGAGACGACGGGCGGCTGATCCGCGCCGAGCTCACGCGTCCGGCGTCATGGCGGCGAGCTCGTGGCCCGCGGAGTCGCGGAAGTGGAACCGTCGCCCGCCCGGGAAAGCGAAGATCGCGAGCGTCACCTCTCCTCCGGCCGCTTCGACGCGGGCGAGCGTCGCCTCGAGATCGTCGACCTGGATCACCGGCAGCATCGACGCGCTCGCTTCGGCACGGTCCGCCTGCAGCCCTACGTCCGTGTCGCCGGTCGTGGTGGCCGCGTAACTCGGTCCGTACCGCGCGAACGTCCAGCCCAGCGCGTCCTCGTAGAAGCGCTGCGTGGCCTCCAGATCGCCGACCGGCAGCTCGAGATAGTTCAGCCTCGCCATCGTCCACTCCCTTGTCGTTCTTGCTATGTTCTGCACGGCGGGCTAGCCTGCCGTCAATGGCCAAGACTCGCCCGGTGCGCGGGGCCACGCTGAACGCGGAGAGCCGCCGGTTCAACCTGCCCCGGACGGAGGCGGACGGGGATTGGCTCGACTCGCGCGAGTCGCTGGACGGGGCCCCTCCCCCGCTCCGGACCACCGTCACCGTCGAGCATCCCAAGACGATCATCAGCCGTAACCGGTCGCCGGACGTGCCGTTCGACCGATCGATCAACCCGTATCGCGGGTGCGAGCACGGCTGCATCTACTGCTTCGCCAGGCCGAGCCACGCCTTCCACGACCTGTCGCCGGGGCTGGACTTCGAGAGCCGGTTGTTCGCCAAGCCGAACGCGGCGGAGCTGCTGCGCGCCGAACTCGCCAAGCCGGGGTACCAGGTCGCGCCGATCGCGCTCGGGACCAACACCGATCCTTACCAGCCGATCGAGCGCGATTGGCGGATCACCCGCTCGATCGTCGAGACGCTGAGCGAGCACCGGCACCCGCTGACGATCACCACCAAGTCGGACCGCGTCACGCGCGACCTCGACCTGCTCGGGCCCATGGGGCGCGACGGGCTGGCGTCGGTGGCGGTGTCGGTGACCTCGCTAGACCCCAGGCTGGCGGCGACCGTCGAGCCGCGCGCGCCGCATCCGGAGCGGCGGCTGAAGGCCGTCGAGGCGCTCGCGGCGGCCGGCGTGCCCGTCTACGTCTCGATCTCGCCCGTCATTCCGGCGATCACCGACCACGAGATGGAAGCGCTGGTCGCCCGCGCCGCCTCGGCGGGCGCGACGGCGGTCGGCTACATCCCCGTCCGCCTCCCTTGGGAAGTCGCGCCGCTGTTCAAGGCGTGGCTCGCCGAGCACTTCCCGGACCGGGCGGAGAAGGTGATGGCGACGATCCGCTCGATCCGCGGCGGGCGGGAGAACGACCCGGACTTCTTCTCCCGCATGCAAGGGTCGGGACCCTGGGCCGACCTGTTCCGGGCGCGGTTCCGGATCGCGCAGCGCAAGCACGGCCTGGCCGGCGCGCGGATCGCGCTCAGGAACGACCTCTTCCGTCCGCCTTCGGGGCCCCAGGGCGATCTGTTCGGGTGAGGCAACCACGCGACGGGGCCGACCGTTGGTCGGTGTGAAAGGATCACACCATGACCGACCAGGACAGACAGCAGCACACGCCGGCCGCCCAGCCGCTCAGCCCCAACGACGCCGACCGCGAGGGCGCGGGCTCCGGCTACGCCAGCGGCGCGGAGCCGAGCGAGGATGCGGGCGCCGGCTACGGCAACCATGCCGCGCCGGATCTGGAGGGCGAGCCGGGCGACTCGAGTTCGGACGGGCGCTAGCGCGTTGAACCAACGATATACGCCACCCCCGCTTTCGCGGGGGTGGCGCCCCTCTGCTAGCCGGAACTAAGCCGCGGCCAGCCGGTAATCGCGGTACCGCTCGCGCAGCGCCGTCTTGAGCAGCTTGCCCGTCGCGGTGTGCGGCAGCTCGTCGACGAAGACGATCTCGTCGGGCAGCCACCATTTGGCGACATGCTGCGCCAGATGCGCCGTGACCTCGTGCGCCGTCACCTGCGCGCCCGGCTTGCGGACCACGAGTAGCAGCGGGCGCTCGTCCCACTTCGGGTGATGGATGCCGATCGCCGCGGCCTCCGCGACGCCGGGGCAGCCGATCGCCGCGTTCTCCAGCTCGACGGAGCTGATCCACTCGCCGCCGGACTTGATCACGTCCTTGGCGCGGTCGGTGATCTGCATGGTGCCGTCGGGATGAAGGACCGCCACGTCGCCGGTGTCGAACCAGCCCTCCGCGTCCGTCGCATCCGCCTCGCCCTTGAAGTAGCGTTTGACCACCCAGGGCCCGCGGATCTGAAGACGGCCCGAACTCGCCCCGTCGCGCGGCTGGATCGCGCCCTCGTCGTCGACGATGCGCAGTTCGACGCCGAACGGCACGCGGCCCTGGCGGACTACCTCGTCGATCTGCTCGTCGAAGGACATGTCGTCCCAGTTCACGGGCGGCGCGCCCATGGTGCCGATGGGCGACGTCTCCGTCATGCCCCAGGCGTGGTTGACGCGAACGCCCATCCGCATGATCCGCTCGATCATCGCGCGGGGCGCCGCCGAGCCGCCGATCGTGACGAGCTTCAGATGCACAGGCTGGGCGCCGGTCGCGTCCATGTGCTGGAACATGCCGAGCCACACGGTCGGCACGCCCGCCGAGTGCGTCACGCGCTCCTCGTTCATCAGGTCGCACAGGATCTTGGGCTCGTTCACCGTTGACATGACGATCTTGCAGCCGGCGAGCGGCGCGGCGAACGGCAGCCCCCAGGCGGCGGCGTGGAACATCGGCACGATCGGCATCACGACCGACCGGCAGCTGAGGTCGAAGACCGACGGCTGCACCTCCGCCATGGCGTGGATTATCGACGAGCGGTGCGTGTAGAGCACCCCCTTCGGGTTCCCCGTCGTGCCGCTGGTGTAGCAGAGCATGCACGGGTCGCGCTCCGGCCCCTCGACCCAGGAATAGTTCCCGTCCTCCGCGTCGACGAGCGCGCGGAAGCCGTCCTCGCCCTCCCCGTCCAGGACGACGTAGCGCTCGATCGTCGTCCAGCGATCGCGCAGGCGGTCGACGATGGGCTGGAACATGCGGTCGTAGAGAAGGACGCGGTCCTCGGCGTGGTTCGCGATATAGTCGAGCTGATCGTCGAACAGCCGCGGATTGATCGTGTGGATCACGCCGCCCATGCCGATCACGCCGTACCAGGCGGCGAGGTGGTGCGCGTGGTTCATCGCGAGCGTCGCCACGCGGTCGCCGGACTTCACGCCCATCCGCTCCAGCGCCTGGGCGAGCTTGCGCGAGTCGCGGGCGACACCCGCCCAATCCGTGCGCGTCTGCGTGCCGTCGGCCCAGCGCGACACGATCTCACGGCGGCCATGTTCGCGCTCGGCGTGCTCGATGAGCCGCGGGACGCGCAGCTCGAACTCCTGCATTCCTCCGATCAGCAATCGGCCTCTCCCGGCTATCCGACGAGCGCCAGCCGCGTTTCGCTGGTCCGGAGCTCGACCTTCTCGACACCCTGCAACGACTCGATCCGACCCGCAAGCTCCGCGTCCAAGAGGAAGTCGCGGCCGAGCAATAGCGTGACGCTATGGCCCGAGGCCGTCCGGCTGAGGACGCGGACCTCGCCGCGCGCGTTGCGGCTATGCTCCAGTAGCGCCGCGAGCCCCGCGAAGACGGCCGGGTCGGACACCGTCGCCTCGATGACGAAGCGGGCGTTGGTGGCGAGGTTGTCGAAGGGCTGGACGCGCTTGACCGAGACGCGCGGGGACTCCTCGCCCGGCCGGCGGTCGAGCTCGACGGTGATGAGGGCGCACTGGCTCTCCCTCGCGGCGGCCTCCAGGTCCTTCGACACCGCCTCGTCGAAGCAGGTCGCCATGAACTGGCCGGTCGCGTCCGACAGTTGCGCCATGAGGTAACGCTTCCCGCGCGCCGAAGTGCGGTATCGCGCCTCCTCGACGAGCACCGCCATGGTCGCGCCCGCGCGGCTGCCGTCGTCGGGGATGTGGAGATCGGACAGGGCGGCGAAGCTGCGCGCGCCGTGCGACTTCGCGATATGCGCGTGGCGGTCGACCGGATGGGCGGAGAAGTAGAAGCCGAACGCCTCCTTCTCGCCCTCCATCCGCTCCGCCAGCGTCCAGCGCGCGTCGGCGGGAAGGCGGATCGTCTCGCTGGCGCCCGTGACCTCGCCGAACAGGCCGCCCTGCCCGCTCGTCTTGGCGTGGTGGGTCGACGCGGCGACGGCGAGGATCGCGTCGGCGCAGGCGTGGACGGCGGCGCGGTTCGGCTCGACCGCGTCGAACGCGCCCGCGGCGGCCAGCGTCTCCAGCTGGCGCTTGTTGAGGAGCCGCGGGTCGACGCGGCCGGCGAGGTCGTCGAGGCTCTTGAACCGGCCGTTCGCCTCGCGCTCGGCGACGAGGCGCTCCATCGCGCCCTCGCCGACCGACTTCAGCGCGGCGAGCGCGTAGCGGATCTTCGGCCCCTCATCGTCCACTTCGACGTCGAACTCCGCGCCCGACAGGTTGATGTCGGGGCCGCACAGCGTGACGCCGAGACGGCGGGCGTCGTCGACGAAGATGTT
>DASVSW010000202.1:0-2989 GCA_036387895.1 Sphingomonas sp. | reverse complement strand
CTGCCGGTCAGCGCAGCGGGCTGGCGATCCTGGAAGGGTGGCGCTTCGACCAGTTCGGCCGCGACGCGCTCGACCTCGTCGAGGGGCGGCTGGGCTTCACGGTCAAGGGCGGCAAGCTCAAGATGACGCGGACGGAGGACTGACCTCTACGCAACGGCGGCCGTCCGCCCGAGGAACCCGGCCAGTGCTGTGTGCCGTTTCTCGACGGCGTCCCCGTACAGCGCGCGGTCGCCCGGCTCGAGGTGGAGCGTGATCCGCGCGCCGTCGTCGCTGAGGCGCGAGCGGCGCAAGGGGCCGGCGACGCCGCCGGACAGGCGCTGACCGAGCCGGATCGCCAAACCCCATGCGGCGGCGAGGCGTAGCTCGGCGGTCGAGGCCAGCTTGAACAACGGGTCGGGCGCGTCCGTGCTTCCGGCGAAGGCGGTGGCGAGCGTTTGCGCGAGGACGGCGCGGCCCGTCCCGTCGATCGCGACCCAATTGCCGTGCAGCGCCGTCTCGATCCCGCGTTCAGCGCGGAAGTCGGGATTGGCGTGCCAGCCCACGTCCGCCAGCTGGCACGCCGCGCAACGCAGCCGGGCGTGGGCGCCGTCGAAGAGGGGCTCGATCCAGCGGTCGAGGAGATCGCCATGCTCGGGGAAGCGGCCGAGCATGCGTCCTTCCTCGCGCGTCGCGACGATCAGCGGGTCCTGCCGCCGCGCGTCGTCGTCGAGCGCGCCGTAGAGCAGCCCTTCCCGCAGGCCGAAGGAGGACGCCACCGTGCGGTCGACGCCGAGCTGCTTCAGCAGCGCCGACAGCAGAGCGGTCGCGTCGCCCAGCAGCGTGGCGCGGCTGCCCGCGATGTCGGCGATGTCGCGGAGCCGCTGGCGGGAAAAGTGCGGGACCGCGCGGGTCAGCTCCTCGATCCGCTCGGCGGACATGGCGTATTGGTGGATGACAGGCAGCGAGTAGCCGGTCAGCGCCATGTCGAGCTTCGCCAGCGCGCGCCACGAGCCGCCGACCAGGTACAACGGCAGCCCCGCCCCTCGCCCGGACCACCCGGCGTCGCGGACCAGCTTGGCGACGTGACGTTCCAGGCCGCCCTTCTCGCGCAAGGCCGCGATGCGGAGCACGCCAAGCGGGAACGAGACGCGCTCGTGGATCGATGCGTCGCGGACGCGGACCAGTTCCAAGCTGCCGCCGCCGAGGTCGCCGACGATGCCGTCCGCGCCGGGGATCCCCGACAGGACGCCCATGCCCGCGGCGATCGCCTCCTGCTCGCCGGACAGGAGTTCGACCGTCAGGCCGAGCGCGGCCGCGGCGTCGATCAGGACGTGGCCGTTCGACGCGTCGCGCACCGCGGCGGTGGCGACGGTGCGGAGCGTGTCCACCTCCATCGCGCGCGCGACCGCGGAGAATCGAGCGAGCGCCACGCGCGCTTTCTCAATCCCCGCGGACTCGATAGCGCCGGTCGCGGCGAGCCCGCGGCCGAGCCCCGCCATCACCTTCTCGTTGAACAGGATCGCCGGCAACCGCGCCGGCCCCTGATAGACGACGAGGCGGATCGAGTTCGACCCGATGTCGATGATCGCGGTGCGCGGCCATCGACCCGCCGCCGGGACCGGCTCGGGCGCCGTCTTGCTCCGGAACGGCGCCAACAGGCTCAACGCCGCTGCCTCAGCGACAGGTGCGGCACCTCGCCGCTCCGCTCCAGCGCGGCGCCGCGGCCGGACAGCGACGGGTTCGTCATGAAGTAGCGGTGGAGGTTGAACGGCTTCTCGCCGGGTTCGACGCGGGCGTATTCGCCGTTGGGGCCGAGCACCCAGCTCTGCTCGTTGTCGATGAGGTTGGCGACGAGCACCTGGTCGAGGATCTGGTCGTGGACCGTCCGGTTGGTGATCGGCAGCATGTATTCGACGCGGCGGTCGAAGTTGCGCGGCATCCAGTCGGCCGACGAGATGAACAGCAGCGCGTCGTCGTTGGGCAGCGGCTGGCCGTTCGCGAAGGCCCAGACGCGGCTATGCTCCAGGAAACGGCCGACGATCGACCGGACGCGGATGCGCTCGGACATGCCCTCCACGCCCGGACGCAAGCAGCAGATGCCGCGTACGATCAGGTCGATCTCGACGCCCGCGGCGCTCGCCTCGTACAGCTTCTCGATCATCTCCGGATCGACGAGCGAGTTCATCTTGGCCCAGATCGCCGCCGGCTCGCCGGCGCGGGCGCGCGCGATCTCCTCGTCGACCAGCCGGACGAGCCGGGGCCGGAGGTCGCGCGGGCTGAGGGCGATGCAGTTCAGCCCCGCCGGTTCGACGTAACCGGTGATGTAGTTGAACATCTGCGCCGCGTCGTCGCCGAGCCGGGGATCGGCGGTGAAGTAGCTGAAATCGGTGTAGATGCGCGCAGTGACGGGATGGTAGTTGCCCGTGCCGAAATGGCAGTAGGTGCGGAACTCGTCGTTCTCGCGCCGGACGACCATCGACACCTTGGCGTGCGTCTTCCAGTCGATGAAGCCGTAGACGACCTGCACGCCCGCGCGCTCCAGCGCCGAGGCCCAGAGCAGGTTCTGCTCCTCGTCGAACCGCGCCTTCAGCTCGACGACGGCAGTAACCGACTTGCCCGCGTCCGCCGCCGCGATCAGCGCGTTGATGACGGCCGACTGCTTGCCCGCGCGGTAGAGCGTCTGCTTAATCGCGACCACGTCGGGGTCGGCCGCCGCCTGCTGCAGGAAGGCGACCACCACCTCGAACGACTCGTACGGGTGGTGGACGACGATGTCCTTGGCCTTGATCGCGGCGAAGCAATCGCCGCCGTAATCGAGGATGCGTTCCGGAAAGCGCGGCGCATAGGGCGTGAACAGCAGGTCCGGCCGGTCGTCCACGATCAGCTGCCGCAGGTCGTCGAGGCCGAGCAGCCCTTCCACCACGAAGACGCTGCCGCGCTCGGCATCCAGCTCCTCGATGACGAAATCGACGATATCGGGCGGCGTCGCGGTGGTGACCGATAGGCGGAT
>DASVSW010000201.1:0-13285 GCA_036387895.1 Sphingomonas sp. | reverse complement strand
CCATCGGTCGTCACCTGCACCTGGATCGAGCCGTCGGGCGAAGCCACCGTCTCGACGGGCGCGGGCGGCGTCTGCGCGGCGGCCGGCGCGGCGGATATGGCCGCGGCGAGCGCGACGAGCTTCTTCATCAGAGCACCTTCTCGGCGATCAGCGCGCCATAGGGAGGGAAGGACCAGTCGGCGGCGCCGTTGACCGCCTCCGCCACGCGCCAGCGGTCGGGCTTGGCGGGCGTCCAGCGCGCGGACCCGGGCGAGAGGTTGAAGGCGCACAGCATCGTCTGGCCGGGAGCCCGGCGCTCGAAGACGAGCAACGCGTCGGTCGCCTCCACGACGTGGAGATCGCCGTGCATCAGCGCCTCGCTCTCCCGGCGGAACGCGAGGACGCGGCGCGTGTGGTTGAGGAGCGAGTCCGGGTCGCCGTCCTGGCGGTTCACCGCGAGCGCGACATGGTCCTCGCCGAGCGGCAGCCAGGGCTCGACGGAGGAGAAGCCGAGCTGCGGGTCGTTCGACGCCCAGGGCATCGGCGTGCGCGCGCCGTCGCGCGAGAGCGTCATGGGCCAGTTCGCGATCGCTTCCGGGTCGCGCAGCCGTTCGAAGGGAATGTC
Organism: Sphingomonas sp.; assembly: GCA_036387895.1. GTDB lineage: Bacteria > Pseudomonadota > Alphaproteobacteria > Sphingomonadales > Sphingomonadaceae > Sphingomonas. The sequence continues at coordinate 12,681 of DASVSW010000201.1, read as the reverse complement.
GACCTGCGTCAGCCCCAGCTCTTCGCCGTTGTATATGAAGATGTTGCCGCGCAGCGCCGCGAGGAGCAGCATCTTGGCGCGGGCGAACGCGTGGCGGTGCGCTGGATCGCACCAACGCGAGACGGCGCGCGGCGCGTCGTGATTCTCGAACGCCCAGCTCGGCCAGCCCGCGGCCTCGTCGAACCAGTCCTCGACGGCGCGGATCACCTTGGCCGGGGTGAGGTGGCGCATGTAGAGGAAGCTGAAATTATACGCCGTGTTCAGCCGGGACTCGCCTTGAGTGTAGAGGCGCATCTCCTCCGTCGCGTTCTCGCCGCCGATCTCGGCCACGGTGAAGCGCTCGTCGTAGCGATCCATCAACGTGCGCAGGCGTTCGAGGAAGGCAGGAATGCCCGCGTGGCTCTGATTGTAGAGCCGCTGCTGGAAGTCGAACGGGCGGGTGCGCGGGCGGCCCGTGTCCGGCGCCGGCGGATTGTCGCGCAAGGCGGGATCGTGCATCGCGAAGTTGATCGCGTCCAACCGGAAGCCGTCGACGCCGCGGTCGAGCCAGAACTTGGCGGTGTCGAGCAGCGCCTGCTGCACCTCGGGATGGTGGACGTGGAGCTGGGGCTGCTCGCGCAGGAAGTTGTGCAGGTAATATTGCCCGCGCCGCGCGTCCCAGGTCCAGGCGGGGCCGCCGAACACCGACTGCCAATTGTTAGGCGGCGTGCCGTCGGGCTTGGCGTCGGCCCAGACGTACCAATCGGCCTTGGGGTTGTCGCGGCTCGACCGGCTTTCGGCGAACCAGGGATGCTCGTCGGAAGTGTGGCTGTAGACCTGGTCGATGACGACCTTCAGCCCCAGCCCGTGCGCGCGGGCGAGCAGGGCGTCGAAGTCGGCGAGCGTGCCGAACAGCGGGTCGACGTCGCGATAATCGGCGACGTCGTAGCCGTAATCCTTCTGCGGCGAGGTGAAGAAGGGCGACAGCCAGATCGCGTCCACCCCGAGCGACGCGACATAGTCGAGCCGCCGCGTGATGCCCGGCAGATCGCCCACGCCGTCGCCGTTCGAGTCGGCGAAGCTGCGGGGATAGATCTGGTAGGTGACGGCCCCGCGCCACCAGGGGTGTTTCGACGCTTCCGTCGTATCGGGGGCGGCGATCTCGGGTGCGGTGCTCATTGCGGGGCTCGTGCGGCGCAGACGGCGTAGCCGAAGGCGGGAAGGGTGATGCGGACGCTACCCGGCGCGGTCGCCTGGGCGGGGCAGGCGCCGGAGAGCGCGTCGAACGCGGCGGAGCGCGTCTCGACCTCGATGGCGGTCGTGATCGGCTGCGCCGACGTGTTGAACGCCAGCAGCACCTCGCGGTCCGTCACCGGGTCGAAGCGCGACACGGCGAGGAGGCCGGGCTCGTCGCCGTAGGCGCGCATAGATTGGCGGCCGCGGGTCAGCGCGGGGGTGGCGGTGCGGAGGCGCGCGAGGCGGGAGATCTCGGCGTAGACCGGATGCGCCTGGTCGAAATTGGCCTGCGCCGTCGTCGCGGTCGTGCCGATCAGCTCGTTGTCGTTGTAGGAGGCGACGCGGCTCGGGAACATGTCCTCGCGCGCGTCCTGGTCGTTGCCGTCGCCGGTGAAGCCCTGCTCGTCGCCCGAGTAGATCGTCGGCACGCCGCGCAGCGTCAGCAGCATGGCGTGGGCGAGCAGGTCGCGCGCGAGCAGCTCCTGATCGGACGCGTTCGGGTTGGCCCGCCGGATGAACAGGCCGATGCGGCCCGCGTCGTGGTTGCCGAGGAAGGTCGGCAACCGCTTCGCCGTGTCGTAGCCGCCGGCGTACAGCACGTCGCCGCGGAAGAGGCGGAACGCTTCGCTGGTCGGCTTGCCGTTCGCGACCATGTCGCCGACGGCGACCTGGAAGGCGAAGTCGAGCACGGTCGGCAGCCCGTCCACATGCGTGTGCGAGGCAAGGCGGCCGGGATCGTTCTCCCCCATCGCGACCTCGCCGAAGATGTGGAAGTTCGGGACGCCGCGAAGCTTCGCGCGCTGCTCCATGGCGGGGACGAACTCGCGCCAGAACTCCGGGTTGACGTGCTGGGCGGTGTCGATGCGGAAGCCGTCAACGCCGTATCTGTCGATCCAGTCGCCGAAGATCTCGATCATCCCGCGGATGACGCGCGGGTCCTCCGTCATCAGGTCGTCGAGACCGACGAAGTCGCCCATGGTCGAGCTCTCGCCGCGGAACAGCGAGTCGCCGCGGTTATGGTAGAGCTTGGGGTCGTTGAGCCAGGCGGGCACCTTGACGTTCCGCTCGGACGCGGGGACGTAGGGCGTGTAGGCGTAGGCGGGATCGGTCAGCCGCGCGAAGTTCTCGGTCGTCTGGACCTTGTCGCCCAGGAAGCCCGCGTTGATCGGCCGACCGTCGGAGACGCGCCGCTGGTACGGATATTCCGCGCGGCCGCGATACGGGCATTCGTTCCTGCCCTGGCACTCGCGCATCTGGATCACGTCGGCGGTGTGGTTGGCGATGATGTCCATGTAGACCTTCATGCCCCGCGCGTGCGCCGCGTCGACGAACGCCTTCATGTCCGCTTCGGTGCCGAAATGCGGGTCTACGGCCGTGAAATCGGTGATCCAGTAGCCGTGATAGCCCGCGGATTCCTGACCGGGCCCGCCCTGGACGGGTTTGTTCTTGAAGATCGGCCCCAACCAGATCGCCGTCGCGCCGAGGCCCTGGATGTAGTCGAGCCTGGCGGTCAGGCCCCTCAGGTCGCCGCCGTGATAGAAGCCTTTGTGCGCCGGGTCGAAGCCGTGCCGGAGCCGGTCGCCCGAGATGCCGCCCCGGTCGTTGGTCCGGTCGCCGTTCTCGAACCGGTCCGGCAGGACGAAGTAGATAACCTCGTCCTCCGGCAGTCGGTCGCGATAGTCGCCTTGCGCAGTAGCGGGTGCTACCACACTCAGCCCGAAAGCTGCCACGGCCAACCAAGTCTTCATCGGGCTTCCTCGCATGAGAGAGCGCGGCCCGTAGGCCGCGCCCGCCGCTAACTTAGAAACGAACGCTGGCGCCGAGATAGAACTGCCGCCCGAAATACTGAAGCGTTCCGGTCTGCGCCTGCTGGCCGAAATAGGACCGGGTCGGTTCATCGGTAAAGTTGTTGGCCTGCGCGAGCAACGTGAAACCGGCGAGCGCGCTGTCTGCCGGAAACTCGTAACTCATCTGCGCGTCAAAGATCGTCTCAGCGGCGTTCGTGACCACTTGCTCATTTAGGCCGAACTGAGGCGCGACGAACTTGGACCGGTGCCGCATCGCGACGCGGGTCGAAAAACCGTTCTTCTCGTAAAAGATGGTCGGATTGGTCACGATCTTCGACAAACCCGGCAGTGATAGCCGGAGCGTGTTGCCACTTATCGTGTTGTCGATACTGACGTCCGACTGATTGTACGAGAAATTGAGCACGGCTCCGAAGCCGTCGAAGGGGGCCGGTAGGAAGGTAAAGGACTGGGTAAGCGCGGCTTCGAAGCCGTAAACGTAGCCGCCCTGGCCGTTGATCGGCGCCGACAGATTGCCCGTAGTCTCGATGTTGGTGAACGGCGGCGTCAGAATCGGCGTAGGGACGCCGGCGGCCGCGAAGTCGTAGCCCGGAACCACGCCGCCGATAATGAAGCTGCGTATGTCTTTGTAGAAGGCGCCGAGCACCAGCGAACCACCGTCGCCGAAATAATGTTCATAGGTGAAGTCGAACTGATTAGCGCGGAACGGCCGAAGCTGCGGGTTGCCGCCCGATCCGTCGAGCCGGGCGGTGGTCGGTCCGATACCCGTCAGCGATGTGGTTATCGCGCCGCGAAGCTCGAAGAAGCGTGGGCGCGAGATCTGGCGGGACAGGGACAAGCGGAGCTGATCCTCGGGCGACAGCGAGAGGATGAAGTTCGCCTGAGGCAGCACGTCCCAGAATTTCGCCTCATCGTCGCGGTTGCCCAGCCCGGCGATCGAGCGCTGCTCCGTCCGCACCGCGCGCACGCCGATGTTGCCGCGGAACGGCAGCGAACCCGCGATCGTGTCGAAGTTGAGCTGCGCGTAGCCCGCATAGGTCTTCTCGCGCAGCGTGAAGCTCTGGTCGCGCGTGAAGTCGAACGTCTGGTCGACGACGCGGTCCTCGCCCAGCTGCTGGTCGAAGACCGCGTCGATGTCGGCCACCAGGAAGTCCGGGTAGGAGCCAAACTGGCCCTTGAAGCCGGCGATCGTCGAATTGTCGCCCGTCAGCGTCACGGGCGCGGCGAAGCTGAAGCCGTTGAAGCTCGTGATCTCGCGATCCGCCTTGCGGTTGGCGTAGCGGAAGCCCGCCTCCAGCGACTTCACAGACGGGCCGTCGACGCGGTAGGTGGCGCTGAACTGGCCCGAGTAGAGCCGGTCGGTGTCCTCCTGCGGGACGATGTAGAAGCCGTCGAACGTGTTGAGCGCGGGGTTGGTGTAGTCCGCGTTGGTCGCGAAGCTGCCGACGTTCAGCCCGTCGAGCCGGTAGCTCAGCGTGGTCGGCCCCGTCGTGATCGTGCCGTTGTCGTCCAGGCCTGAGTTGTTGAAGAAGCTGTTGGCGCGCGAATAGCCGGCGTCGAAGGCGAGCGTCAGCCGGCCGATGTCCTTCTGGAGGTTGCCGCCCAGCGTGAACAGCTTGTCGAGCCGGTTCTCGTCCTGCTGGACGGTGCGGGTGCGGATGCCCGTAGTGCTGCCGCCGACGATGGCGTTGTTGACGATGGTCGGGTTGGTGAGCGCGGAGCTGGAGTTCTGCAGGTTCTCGACGCGGACGCCGCGGCGGTACACGTCCGACTTGAAGCGGGAGTAATAGCCGTCGAGCAGCACGCGGGTGGTGTCATCGGGCTCCCACTGGATCGTGCCGAGCACGCCGTCGCGCGTCTCGTTGCCGCCCGCCTGCACCGCCTCGAAGCCGTAGCCGATCGCGTCGGGCACGCCGTTCCCGTCGCCGTCGCGCGGCGCCGGGCTGCCGTTCGCGCCCGTGGCGGTGTAGTCGTAGCCGACGAAGCGGGTCGCCACGTTCGCCTGACGCAGCCGGGCGTAGCCGATCGCGACGCCGAGCGTGTCGTCGAGCAGCTTCGCCTGGATCGACCCGCTAATGCGGTACCCGAAACGGTCGGCATCCGGGTTCTGCTCCGCGCGGTCATTATACACTCCGCGCGCATTGATGCTGACCAACGTCGGCGTAGAGATGCTGAGCGGGCGCGCGGTGGTCAGCTCGACCTTGCCGGCTACGCCGCCCTCGATCTGGGAGGCTTTCGGCGACTTGTAGACCGCGGCCTGGTTGACGAGCTCGGACGGGTACTGGTCGAATTCGATGACGCGGTTGCCGGAAGTGGCGACCTGCTCACGCCCGTTCAGCGTAGCGGAGACCAAGTCCTGGCTGAGCCCGCGGATGTTGATGGCGGACGCCTGACCACCCGTACGCTGCGACGTCACGCCGGGCAGGCGCGCGAGCGACTCTGCGATCGACACGTCGGGCAAGCGGCCGATATCCTCCGCCGAGACGACTTCCGCTACTACGTCGAGGTTGCGCTTGACGGCAGTGGCGCTTCGCAGCGACGAACGGAAGCCGGTGACCACGATGTCTTCGGACGAGCCGTCCAGTCCCGCGTCCTGCTCGCTCGCGGGCGCAGCGGGCGTCTGATCGGCGACCACCGCTTCGGCGGGCGAGCCTACATTGCTTGGTGTCGTTGCTTGGTCGGCCGTCTGCGCGACGGCGGGCGCGGACAGCAGCACGAGCGAGATCACTGCGACGCTGGTCCCGAGCTTCAGTCGGTGTCGGATCGCGGGCGTGGACGCGCGGTCGAGCATGGTGTGTTCCTCCCCTGGTCGCGGAGCGCATCGTCCGTTCACGACGTGCGCCCTGCCGATCGTTGCGGAATGAAGACAACCGGTTTGGAGGGGAAGTCAGCGACATACGTATTCAGCACATGCATACGTATCCTGTGCCCTATCGGCCACATCGGTCCTAAACCCGCCCGTGCGCGTTGACGGGCGGACTGATCTGCGCTGTTGTCGCGACGCCACGCCCGCACCCGTCAGGCGGGCCGGAGAGCGGTGTCCCGGAGCCCTATGCAGCGCAAGCCGACGTCCTTCGACATCGCCCATCTGGCCGGGGTCTCCCAGCCGACGGTGTCGCGCGCGCTCCGCGGCAGCCCGACGGTCAGCCCGGCGACGCGCCAGCGCATCGAGGCGATCGCGCAGCGGCTGAACTACACCGTCGACCGGGCGGCCTCCAACCTCCGGTCGGGCCGGACCCGCACGCTGGCGGCGCTGCTGTTCCAGGATCCGTCGCCCGACGACGACGCGGTGAACCCGTTTTTCCTGGCGATGATGGGAGGCATGATCCGCGCCTGCGCCGACCACGGGCACGATCTCCTCGTGTCGTTCCAGCAGATGGGGAACGACTGGCACAAGGATTACGAGGACAGCCACCGCGCCGACGGGCTGATCCTACTCGGCTACGGCGACTATTCGGACTACCGCGCCAAGCTGGACCAGCTGGTGGCGCAGGGCACGCACTTCGTCCGCTGGGGGTCGGTCCAGCCGAACGAGCCGGGGCTGACGGTCGGCTGCGACAACGCTGGCGGCGGCGCGTCGGCGGCTCGGCATCTCGTCGAGCGCGGGCGGCGACGGATCGCTTTCCTGGGCGACGCGACCGAGCACTATCCCGAGTTCCGCGACCGCTATCTGGGTCATGCCCGAGCGCTTGGGGAGGCGGGTCTGGAGGCCGACTCCGCGCTCCAGGTCCACGCGCTGTCGAGCGAGGAGGAGGGCACGCGCGCGGCGCAGGAGCTGCTGGCGCGTGGGCTCCCGTTCGACGGGATCGTGGCGGCGAGCGACCTCATCGCGCTGGCGGCGATGCGCGTCCTGGCGGGCGCGGGCCTCCGCGTGCCGGAGGACGTGGGCGTGGTCGGCTTCGACGACATCCCGGCGGCCGGCCTCGCCAACCCGCCGCTCACCACCGTGGCGCAGGACGTGGGCGCAGCGGGACGCATGCTGGTCGAAACGCTGCTCGGGCGCATCGGCGACGCGCCGGTCGCGAGCGTGACGCTGCCCACCCGCCTGGTCGTGCGGCGGTCATCGGAAGGACGGACGTGAACGCCGAGACGCCGCTCAAGACCAAGCCCCGCCAGAGCTGGGCGGGGCTGTGGAACATCTCGTTCGGCTTCTTCGGCATCCAGATCGGCTTCGCGCTCCAGAACGCGAATATGAGCCGCATCTTCCAGACGCTCTCGCCGAGCAATCCAGACATCCTCGACGACCTGTTCGCGCTCTGGGTGGCGGCGCCGCTGACCGGGCTGCTTGTGCAGCCGGTAATCGGACACATGAGCGATCGAACCTGGTTGGGACGGTTCGGTCGGCGACGGCCCTACTTCCTGGCGGGCGCGTTGCTCGCCGCCCTGTCGCTATTCATGATGCCGCTTGCAACCGGCTTCGCCGCCCCGCTGTTCTTCGCGGCGACGATGTTGTGGGTGCTGGACGCGTCCTTGAACGTATCGATGGAGCCGTTCCGCGCATTCGTCGGCGATATGTTGCGCAAGGACCAGCACGCGGCGGGTTACGCGGTCCAGACCGCCTTCATCGGCGCGGGCGCGGTGGTCGGGTCGATCTTTCCGTGGCTCCTTGATCGCTGGGGCGTGTCTAACGAGGCGGCGGCGGGCGCGATCCCCGACACCGTGCGCTACGCTTTCTGGTTTGGTGGGGCGGCGCTGTTCGCGGCGGTGCTGTGGACGGTGCTGACGACGCGCGAGTACGCGCCGGAGGAGATGGCCACGTTCGACGGGCCGGCAGATCCCGGCGCAGAGGACCACACGTTGCGCGTTCTTGCGAGCAGGACGTACGGTGCGAGCCTCGGCTGGATTGCCGCGGGTGCCTTGGTCATCGTCGCCGTGCGCGCCTGGAGCTTGGAGAAAGAGGTTTATCTGCTTGGCGGTCTGCTAGCCGCTTATGGCCTCGCCAGCGTCGTCGCGATCTCCGCGGCGAAGCGCGGAAGCAGGGCGGGCGTGCTCGGTCACATCGTAGGCGACTTCTCCGGCATGCCGGATTTGATGAAGCGCTTGGCGTTGGCGCAGTTCTTCTCCTGGTCTGCCTTATTCATCATGTGGATCAGCACGACGCCGGTCGTGGCGCAGTATTTCTTCGATGCGCCGAGCTCGCAAAGCCCTGGGTACCAGGACGGGGCGAACTGGGTGAACGTGCTGTTCACCGTCTACAACGGCGTGGCGGCGGTCGCGGCGCTGCTGCTCCTGCCGTTCCTGGCCGCGCGGATCGGGCGGGTCCGGACGCACATCGCGGCGCTGCTGTGCGGGGCGGCGGGCTATGCGGGCTTCTTCCTGTTCCGCACGCCCGAGCAGCTGATCCTGAGCGAGATCGGCATCGGCATCGCCTGGGCGTCGATCCTGGCGATGCCCTACGCGATCCTCGCGAGCAGCCTGCCGCAGCGCAAACTCGGCATCTACATGGGGCTGTTCAACGTTTTCGTCGTCGTGCCGCAGCTGCTGGTGGCGACGGTGATGGGCTCGATCACCAAGCGGTTCTTCCCGACCGAGCCCATCTACACCATGGCGTTCGCTGCCGGCGTGCTGGTGCTGGCCGCGCTGGCGATGCTGAGGGTGCCGCGCGACGCCTGACGCGGTCAGTAGGCGTCGGCGTCCTCCCCGCCGTTCTTGTCGCGCCGGCGTTCGCCCTGTCCCCCGCGTTCGCGACCGCCTCCGCGTCCGAGTTCCGCACCCGACAGGCGGCCGTCGGAGTCGCGATCGCGGCGGTCGAACCGGGTGCGGGCTCGGGCGATGAACGCGGCGCGCGTCACCGGCTCCGCCGCGTTCGCGTCGCCGCCGCCCTGCTGAGCGCGCCTGCGTCCTCCGCCGCCTCGACGGGACGCCTGCTCCTCGGCGGATGCGGTGCCGTCGCCGTCCGCGTCGAGGCGCGCGAAGCGGGTCTCGGCCTCGCGCTCGATCTCGGCGACGGTGACGACGCCGTCGCGGTCGGCATCGGCGCGGAGGAACCCTCGCGGACGGTCGGCGCGGCGCTCGCGCCGTCCCTTGTCCCGCGCCTTGTCATCCGACCGGTTCGCGACGGCGTCGGCGGTGTTCACGGGCGTAGCGGCCTGCTGCCCGCAAGCCGCGAGGAACCCCGCCAGAGTCGCGGCGATCAGTAACGTTCGCATCAGGTGTTCCTTCGATCAGCCGAAAATGGCTACGCTCTGCATCTGCTGCGCCACCGGCGCGCCGTCCGCGGACCAGATGCCCATGGCCTGGCTCGACGACCCGGCGCGGGCGTAGTCGGTCTGGGCGCGGAGCAGCCACCAGCCGTCGCGAGTCTCCGGCACCGGGCCCAGAAGGTTGAGCAGCCACGTCATCGAGCTGAGCGGCACGAACTCGCGCATCAGCTTCATCGCGGCGGGCGGCAGGCAGTCACCGACAGCGGCGATCTCCACCTCCGGGTCGAGGCCGTCGCGCTCCTTCAACCGAACCCAGCGGAGCCACTCGGCGGGGTCGCCGCCGGGCTCGCGCCGGTCGAGGAACTCGAAATTGGTGAGGAAGCCCGGCGCGTTCGCCTGCGACTTGCCCGTGTAGACGCGGTCGTCGGGGCCGGGCGGCGGGAATGCGGGTGCTGCGCCCGCGGCGTGGTCGATCCGCGACTCCTGATCGCGCATGAACACGAAGACGCAGCGCAGGCCCAACCCGGCCTCGCTCTCGATGTCCGCCTGGACAAAGGCGGCGTTGCGGCCGCGCCGCAGCGTCGACGCGCGGAGCGTCACCGCGCCGGCGAGCGGGCCGATGAACGACACCTGCGCCGAGCGTAGCGGGGGCAGGTCCGCCTCCACCTGCTTCGCCGCGTGGAGCGCTAAGGCGGTCGACAGCCCGCCATAAGCGGTCCGGCCCTGGAGCCAATTGTCGGGGATCGCGCCCCGCCAGCCGCCCTCGACCGGCGCGAGGCCGGCGATCACCGCCGAGAGCCACGTCATGCGGCTTGGCCCAGCAGGCGGTCGCGCAGCTCGCGCTTGAGCACCTTCCCGATGGCGCTGCGCGGCAGCTCGTCGGCGCGGTGGAGCGCCGACAGGCGCTGCGTCCTGCCGAGGCGCGCGTTGGTCCACGCCAGGATCCCGTCCGTGTCGACCGCCTCCGACGCCGCGACGTAGAAGCCGACCGGCGTCTCGCCCCAGGCGTCCGACGGCACGCCCATGACCGTGGCGTCCGCGACGTCCGGATGCCGGAGGAGCACCGCCTCCAGGTCCGACGGGTAGATGTTGTAGCCGCCGGAGATGATCAGGTCCTTCTTGCGGTCCATGAGGATGAGGAAGCCGTCCTCGTCGAAGCGCCCGACGTCGCCGTGGCGGATGTAGCGGTTGCCCTCGGCGTCATGCCATTCGGCCTGACGCGTCGCGTCGGCGCGGCCGTGATAGCCGGTCATCATGGTCGGCGAGCGGCCGACGACCTCGCCCGTCGCGCCGGGCGCGACCTCCCGGCCGTCGTCGTCGATCAGGCGGATCTCGTGGCCGGGGAGCGGCCGGCCGACGGTGTGGAGCTTGTCGGGATGTTCGTTGCAGAGAAGACCGCACGACGCGCCGCCCTCCGTCATGCCGTAATACTCGATCAGCAGCCCCGGCCACCGGGCGAGGATTTCGGCCTTCAGCTCCGGCTTGAACGGCGCGCTGGTGCAGGTCTTCACGCGGAAGCTCGACAGGTCGAACCGGTCGAAGTCGGGCAACGCCATGATCCGCTGATACTGCACGGGGACGAGCATGGTGTGCGTCGCCCGGTGCCGCTCGGCGAGTTCGAGGAAGCGGCGGGCGTCGAACTTGGCCATCACGACCGCCGTGCCGCCGTTGCCGATCGTGGGCAGGAAGGTGACGAGCGTCGTGTTCGAGTAAAGCGGCGTCGCGATCATCGCGACGGCGTCCGCGAAGCCGAGCGCGGCGTTCCGCGAGATGTGCGCCCAGCGCATCGCGTGGCTCTGGACGATGCCCTTGGGCGTGCCGGTGGTGCCCGACGAGTAGATGATGTTGAAGCCGTCCTCCGGTCCGATCGCGACCGGCGCGGGCCGCGCGTCCTCCGGCGGGAGCCAGGCGTCGAGCGTCGCCAGGTCGACGCGGGTCGCCGCGAACGTCTGACCGGCGAGCGCGGCGGCGTTGGGCGGGTCGAGGAAGACGAGGGGGCCGCCGCTGTCGCGGATCATCGCGGCGATCTGCTCGGGCGTGGCCGACGGCGCGATCGGGGCGGCGACGCAGTCCGCGCGCAGCGAGCCGAGGAAGACGACCGCCTGCTCGACGGACGGATGGGCGACGAGCGGCACCGGCGTCCCGGGGGCCACGCCGTCGCGCTGCAGCCCCGCCGCGACCCGGTCCATCAGCCGGTCGAGCTCGGCGTAGGTCACGGCGCGACGGTCGTCGGCGACCGCTGTCTTGCCGCCGCGCTCGGCGGCGTGGAGGCGGATCAGGTCGGGCAGGGTGCCGAAGTCTGAGCCAAGGAGGTCGGCGGCGGTCATCGCGGCGGACGCTATGCGAGGCGGTCCGGGAACGCCATACGCGATCTTCGAAAGGCGGAGGAGACGGGCATGGACGATGTGATGGAGGGGGCGGTGGCGGTGGTGACGGGCGGCGGCACGGGGATCGGCGCGGCGGTGGTGCGGCGGCTGGCGGCGCGCGGCGTCCGGTGCGTGGTCAACTACGCCAGCAGCCGCGACGAGGCGGAAGCGGTGGCGGCCGAGGTGGGCGGGATCGCGGTGCAGGCGGACATCGTCGAGGACGCGGCGTGCCGGGCTCTGGCGCGGGCCGCGGTGGAGAAGTGGGGCCGGGTCGACTTCCTCGTCAACAACGCGGGGCGGACCAAGTTCGCCAACCATGAGGATCTGGACGCGCTCGAAGCCGAGGACTTCGTGGACCTCTACCGGCTGAACACCGTGGCGGCGTTCCAGATGATCCGCGCCTGCGCGCCGGCGATGCGGGAAGGCGGCATGGGATCCGTGGTCAACATCGCGTCGGTCGCCGGCGTGTTCGGGATCGGGTCGTCGGTCGCCTACGCCTGCACCAAGGGGGCGATGATCACGCTGACCAAGAGCCTGGCGCGCGTGCTGGCCCCGGCCATCCGGGTCAACGCGGTGGCGCCGGGCTATGTCGGGACGGGCTGGTTCGAGAAGAGGCTGGGCGCGGACGGGTTCGCCCAGCTCAACGAGCGCATCGCGGGGGCGGTGCCGATGGGGTTGGCGACGGGGCCGGACGACGTCGCGGGGCCGGTCGTGAACCTGCTCGACCCGGCGTCGCGCGCGATCACGGGGGAGGTCACGCTGATCGACGCGGGCGCGCATCTCGACATCGGGCTCAGTCGCCGACCTGGGCGCGAGTTGCAGGGGTGAAGGCGAGGATGATGAGCGCCGCCGCCCCGATCAGCGCGCCGGCGACGAGGAACGCCGCGCCGGGCAGCCCTCGCGGCGCTCCGAACGCCAGCGCCTGGGCCGCCAGCACCGGACCGACGATCGCCGCCACGCTGATCAGGCTCGAGAGGCCGCCCTGGGCGAGCGCCGCGCGGCGCTCCTCGGCCTCGCGACCGGGGCGCTCACGCTCTTCGCCTACGCCTTCACCACGCAAGGGTGGCAGGTCTACGCCTTCTTCGTCGTCGGCTGCCTCAGCGCCGTAGCGTTCCCCGCGATGCAGGGCATCATGTCGCGCATGGTCGACGC